>PBGS01000050.1:0-10416 GCA_002720115.1 Methanobacteriota archaeon | reverse complement strand
AAGACACGAGAAACAGCTATATACAAGGACAAGCTGATTTACCCTGCCCTTGGTCTAGCATCAGAGGCTGGAGAGGTCTGCGATAAGATTAAGAAGGTTCTACGGGATAAGAATGGTGAGTTCACGCAGAATGATAGGCTCGATATTCGCTTAGAGTTAGGTGATGTCTTGTGGTATGTATCGCAGATAGCAAGCGATTTGGACCTTGGCCTTGAGTCCGTTGCCATACGCAACATTGAAAAACTACGCGTTCGCAAAGAGAATGATACCTTGAAGGGTTCTGGCGACAACCGATAGTGTCAAAGGGTACTCTAATAGACATAACAAATATAGGCATTGAGCCACCAGTACATGATATTTTGTATGTATGGAAGCGTCCGCACGCAATATACTAGAAAACCTAGATAAACTTCCACCACAACACTACGAGGCAGTCAGCAAGGCATTAGCCAACTGGGCAGATGCCAAGAAGGTGGAAGGTGCGAGAAACGACTTTCTTGGCTTCGTCAGAGCGATGTGGCCTTCTTTTATGGAAGGGCCGCATCATCGTATTATGGCGGAAAAATTTGAGAAGGTAGCCAACGGCGAGTTGAGGCGAGTCATCATCAACATCGCTCCTCGCCACGGTAAGTCAGAACTTACGTCTTGGCTCCTTCCCGCTTGGATGCTTGGTAAAGACCCCAGCAAGAAGATTATCGCGGCAACTCACACCGCAGACTTCTCTGTGAGGTTTGGTCGAAAGGTTCGTAACCTTATCGACACCGATGCATTCAAGTCGGTTTTCCCAAGCGTGTCCCTAAGGGCAGATTCAAAAGCCGCTGGAAGATGGGATGTGTCTGGCGGTGGAGAGTATTTTGCTGTGGGTGTTGGTGGTGCCATGACTGGTCGTGGTGCTGACTTGTTAATAATAGATGACCCACACTCAGAGACTGCTGGTATCAGTCCATCTCTTGAATACTTTGATGGCGTGTACGAATGGTACGCATCAGGCCCAAGACAGCGTCTACAGCCGGGTGGTGCTATCATTATTGTGATGACTAGATGGCATCAGCTTGATTTAACTGGTCAAATACTATCTTCATCAGAGGAACGCAAGGGGTCTGATAAATGGGAAGTTATTGAACTTCCTGCACTATATGCAGACGGAGAGCCACTCTGGCCTGATTTTTGGAGTAGAGAGGAACTTGATGCTCTTAAAGCAGAACTACCAGTATCCAAGTGGGAAGCGCAGTATCAGCAAAAGCCAACCTCAGAAGAGGGTGCGCTTATAAAAAGAGAATACTGGAAGGAATGGAGAAAACCAGACCCACCAGTATGTGACTATATTATACAGTCAATAGATACAGCCCATACAAAAAACGCTAGGTCTGACTTTTCAGCTATAACGACTTGGGGTGTGTTCAACCATCCCAATGAAGACGGTCAGAACGTACCGAATATAATTTTGCTTGACGCTGTCAACGAGAAGCTGGAGTTTCCAGAATTAAAAAATCGCGCATTGGAACTTTATTATGCTTATGAACCTGATGGATATCTTATCGAAGCAAAAGCGGCTGGTCTGCCGCTTATACAGGAACTTAGGGCATCAGGTATTCCTGTTACTGATTACACTCCGAGTCGCGGTCAAGATAAAATGTCGAGAGTTAATTCAATCACTGACATCTTTGCCAACGGTATTGTATGGCACCCATGCACTAGGTGGGCTGAAGAGTTGGTTGAACAATGTGCGGCGTTCCCTCAAGGGGCGTATGATGACCTTGTGGACTGCACGACCTTGGCGTTGATGAGGTTTAGACAAGGCGGCTTTCTCAGTCTTTATAATGACTTTGAAGAAGAAGATATGGGCTGGCAACCCCCAAGACGTACACCTTACTATTAAGGATTAAATATGCAAGAAGATGATATTCAGCAAGATAATGCCCTAGAAATAGGTGTCGTGAATCCAGAAGCAGTTATTATAAATGACGATGACGGTGGTGTAGTCATAGACTTCACACCAATGTCAGCAGAGCCTCAGGTAGGTTTCAATGCCAATTTAGCCGAACATATGGACGAGTCTGAACTTTCTCTCCTTTCATCAGACTTAATAGCGGCATACGATGAAGACCGGGCTTCCCGTGCAGAATGGGAAGAGGCTTACATTGATGGCCTTGACCTACTTGGGGTCAAGGTAGAGGACAGAACTACACCTTTTGACGGTGCCACTGGGGTGTCACACCCTATACTTAGTGAGGCAGTTATTAGATTTGTTTCACAGGCCATGATGGAAATATTCCCACCCAACGGACCAGTCAGAACAACTGTTGTTGGGAACACGACTAAGGAAAGAGAAGAACAGGCCAGAAGAGTTCAAGACTACATGAACTACTTGCTGACCGAAGAGATAGAAGAGTACAGACCTTCCACAGAACAACTTCTATTCAAAACAGCTTTAGCTGGCTCTGGTTTTAGAAAGGTTTACTACGACCAACAGCACAACCGACCAGATAGTATATTTGTTCCAGCAGAAGATTTTGTTGTTAGTTACGAAACAACAGATATTAAATCTTCACCTAGATACACACATGTTATGCGAAAGAGTGATAACTTTGTTCGCAGGATGCAATTAAATGAGTTCTACAGAGATGTAGATATAGGAGACCCATCTGATGAAGGAAGCGACATCCAGACCAAATACAACGAACTCACAGGAGTTACAGAGGTCTCGGAAACAGATGTCCGAACACTCCTCGAAATGCACGTTGAACTCGACCTCGCAGGATTTGAACACACATCAAAAGATGGAGAAGCAACAGGACTCAGCTTGCCATACGTTGTCACAATCGACCATTCCTCAGGAACCATTTTATCTATTCGGCGTAATTACGAAGAGGGTGACCCATTAAACGAACCATTCCAACACTTTGTTCACTATAAGTTTCAGCCCGGATTGGGTTTTTATGGGTTTGGTCTAATCCATTTAATAGGCTCTATAGCAAAATCATCAACATCAATTCTTCGTCAACTTATTGATGCTGGTACTCTGGCTAATTTACCTGCTGGTTTCAAGGCCCGTGGTCTGCGTATCAAGGGAGATGACCGCCCCATTGAACCCGGCGAGTTCAGAGATATTGACCTGCCCGGCGGTGCAATTCGCGATAACATCTTACCCTTACCGTTCAAGGAGCCTTCACCTACACTTGCCCAACTTATGGGAGTTCTGGTTGATGAGGGCCGCCGCATAGCTTCTATTGCTGATATGAATATAGGTGAAGGTAATCAAGAAGCACCAGTAGGAACAACCATAGCATTGATTGAACGCTCTATGAAAGTGATGTCGGCGGTTCATGCCAGACTACATAACAGCTTGCGTAGAGAGTTTAAACTTCTTTCAAGTATCATTAAGGAGTCAATGCCAGAATACCCCTATGAAGTTGGTGAAGACCCTTTAATTGCAAGGTCTGATTTTGATGACCGTGTTGATATAATTCCTGTTTCTGACCCGAATGCCACAAGTTTTGCACAAAGAATTATGCAACAACAGGCCGCTATGCAAACCGCATCACAGGCACCACAGTTATATGATTTGCGTAAACTTCACAGGGCTTTCCTTAGTACAGTTGGTATAGAAAACATATCAGATATCATACCAGACCCAACAGAGGTTCCAGCATTTGACCCAGTGTCTGAGAATGCAAGAGCGATGTCTGGTGCGCCTATCAAGGTTTTCTCTTATCAAGACCACGACAGTCATATCGCCGCACATACATCACTGATGCAAGACCCAAGTCTGCAACAAAACCCGATGGCAAAGCAAATACAAGCTATTATTTCTGCACATATTTCTGAACATATGGCCCACAAGTATAGAAATGAAGCACAAGAATTGATTGGTGCTGATTTACCAGAACTTGGAAATGAAGAAGCTGGCCTATCCGAACAGGAAGAGATGAACATTTCTGCACAAGCGGCGCAAGCGGCGGCTGAAATAACTGGAAAAGCACAACAACAGGCTGTATTGGAACAACAAATGCAAGCGGCAAAAGACCCAGTGGTTCAAATGCAACAGGCAGAACTACAGATAGAACAGGCTAAGATACAGCAAAAAGCGGCAGAAGCACAGCAAGATGCACAGGTGGAACTGCAAAAAGCTAACATGCGTACCCAGCTTGAAAGAGAACGACTCCAGCAACAAAGAGAAATAGCGGCGGCAAAAATTCAGGCCGACCTTGTTAAGAAGGGCCGTTAAATTTTTTGACACATTAACCACTTAACGTGTGTTATAAATAAAATACAAGGAGTTGTACATGAGCGACCCAAGCGTTCATGCTTTTGCGGACGAGTGCCGCAAGATAATTAGAACTTACATGAACGAGTTAACTGATAATGTTGCACTCGGTTCTGCAAAAACCTTTGAAGAATATCAAAGAACGGTAGGCCAAATAGAAGGTTTGGCTATCGCAGAGAGGGAATTATTGAACCTTCTCAACCTCTCCAGCGAAGAGGATTGACGGCCTAGCTTGACCGCAAACTTAAGAAAGCTAAAGGAGTAAAAATGACATCCGTATACAGTACGGGTGCGGTTGTTATACCTGACAACCCGCCAGTTCCGAAGGGCTATCACTTGTTGATAGTGATGCCAAAGGTAGATGAAAAAACAAAGGGCGGCATTCTACTGCCCGGAGAAGTTAAAAGTCGTGAAGACGTAGCTTCGATTGTTGGTAAAGTTATTTCTGTTGGGGATACTTGCTATCCTGAGACAGACCCAAGATTTGCTTCTGGGCCGTGGTGTCAAGAAGGAGACTGGGTGATGGTCAGCAAGTATGCTGGTCACCGCTTTGAGTATGACGGTGTTGAGATGCGTGTCATGAATGATGACTCTATTCTTGCCGTTGTGGATGACCCAACCAAAGTATCGAGGGCTACAGCATGAACGAAGAAGATATTAAGGATAACGATGAACTGGAAGTCGAAGTTGAGGAGAGTGAAGAAGAAACTCCGAAGACTGAAGCGCAAGTTCAAGACGATGTTTCTGGGCAAGAGTTAGCTGAGTCTGACGAACAACCAAAGAAATCGTCTAAGTTTCAAAAACGTATAGACGACTTAGTTCACAAACAACGTGAAGCAGAACGTCAAAGAGATGAGTATTATAAAGTCGCCCAAAAGGTGATGGACGAAAACAACAGTCTTCGCAAGAAAGCACAAGAGTTTTCAACATCATCTGTCACAGAAATGGAAGCCCGAATAGAGGCTGACATGGAGAAGGCAAAGGCTGACTATAAAAAGGCATATGAAGAGGGTGACTCTGATAGGCTAGTCGAAGCGCAAGAAAGGATGTTCAAGGCAACATCCAAGACAGGCGAACTAGACTCTATGAAGAGACAAGCCGCCCCAGAAAATTATAAAGAACTAGACCCGATTGCGCCACCCCCAGACCAAAGGGCGGTAGAGTGGGCTAGTAAAAATTCTTGGTTTAACAAAGATTCTGTTATGACCAATGCCGCATACGCTATTCATGATGAGGTTGTGAAGAGTGGCGTAGAAATAAGCAGTGATGCTTACTATAATGCCATTGACAGGCGTATGCGTGAGGAGTTTCCTCATAAGTTTCAGGACGAGGCACAGGACACGCCAAGTTCTAATCGTAACACTATAGTTACGCCGGGTGGCAACGAAAGTGGCCGTTCCAAAAAAGTCCGACTCTCACCTTCACAGGTGGCCGTAGCGAAGCGTTTAGGTGTACCCCTAGAGGAATACGCTAAACAGTTTGTTGCGCTTGATAAATAAGGAGACATCTTTATGTCCGAAACAGCAAAAGCATCTCGTACCCCCCGTTCTGTAGAGAAGCGTGAACAGGAGTTACGCCCCCAAAACTGGTCACCACCTAATATGTTGCCAGACCCTTACCCTAAGGATGGCTTCACCTTTAAGTGGGTTCGCATATCAACTCAGGGCCAAGACGACCCGATGAACTACTCCAAGAAACTCCGTGAGGGATGGGAAGCAGTTCCAATCGAAGAAGCCCCTGAGATGGAACATCTTGTTCTTGACCCGAACCCCCGCTTTGAAGGTAAAGTAGAGGTTGGTGGTTTGCTTCTCTGCCGGATGCCCGATAGCATGGCGGCTCAACGCAATGAATACTACCAGCGTCAATCAAAAGACGCTATTACTTCCGTTGACAACCAGCTTATGAGGGAATCCAACCCACGGATGCCGATTAACGCCCCAGAGCGTACAAGTCGTGTGTCCTTTGGAAAAGGCTCCTGACATGAGGTTAGGGGCTGTTAACCCTTGAAACTAGGAGGACTTAAATGTCTGCTACTTCAGCCCCTCGCGGTTTGAAGCCGATTGGTCTCCTTGGGGGTATGCCGTTTGCTGGCTCGACTAGAGAATATCTCATTAAATCAGGCTATGCGACAGCAATCTTCAACGGTGACGTAGTTGGTTTGGCTGATACCGCAAACTCCACAGACGATGGTTTTATCGTCCGTGAACCTGTGGCTTCTGAAGTCAATCCGATTGGTGTGTTTTTGGGTGTGTCATACACAGACCCAGCCACTGGTCAACTGACTCACAAGCAATTTTATCCCGGCAGTATCGCCGCCTCTGACATAAAGGCGATTGTTTCTGTCAATCCATTCACACTGTACGAAGTACAGGCAGATGATGCCATTGCACAAACGCAACTCGGCATGACTGCTGACCTTGTTCAGACCCAAACTGGTTCTACCACAACAGGTAATTCTGGCGTACAGCTTGATGCTTCAACAGCATCAGTTGGTGGTGAACTGTTCAAGATAATTGACTTCGTGGACCGCGTGGGTTCAACAATCGGTGACGCTAAAACTGACGTTATCGTTATGATGAACCAGACCGAACATGCGTTCCTTGCAGACGCGATAACATAAGGGAGTTGTAAAATGGCTATTGCACGCGCACAGCTAATGAAAGAACTCCTGCCGGGTCTGAATGCACTGTTCGGCATGGAGTACGCACGCTACCCAGAAGAGTGGCGTGCTTGCTTTGAGGTTGAAAACTCAGAGCGTTCCTTTGAAGAGGAAACAAAATTGAGTGGCTTTGGTGCCGCTCCTGTGAAGGATGAAGGTGCCGCCATCACTTATGATGACGCACAAGAAGCCTACACAAGCCGCTACACACACGAAACAATGGCAATGGGCTTCAGCATCACTGAAGAAGCTGTTGAAGATAACCTGTACGACTCACTGTCTGCACGTTATACCAAAGCCTTGGCTCGTGCGTTCCAGCACACAAAAGAAGTAAAGGGCGCAGACCTGTTCAACTCTGGCTTTACTGGTCAGGTTGGCGGTGACGGCGTTTCTCTGTTCAACGCTTCACACCCACTCGTAAACGGTGGAACTAACGGCAACCGTCCGTCAGTAGCTGTGGACCTGAACGAAACTTCGCTGGAAGCTGGCATCATTGCCATCGGCAAATGGACAGACGAACGTGGTCTTAAGATTGCTGGTCGTCCTACCAAGCTGATAGTTCCGCAAGACCTTCAGTTCGTTGCAGAACGCTTGATGAAGTCTGAACTCTCTACTACTGCTGGTGGTACTGGCGATGGTACGTTTCCTAAGAACGACATCAATGCGATTCGGTCAATGTCTTCAATTCCGGGTGGCTACATGGTCAACCACTACTTGACAGATGTTGATGCATGGTTCTTGGGAACAGACATTCCGAATGGCTTTAAGCACTTCGTTCGTGTTCCAATGAAGACTTCAATGGAAGGCGACTTCGAAACTGGTAACGTCCGCTACAAAGGTCGTGAGCGTTACAGCTTTGGCTACTCAGACCCGCTGGCCTACTACGGCTCACCGGGTGCTTAAACACCTTAGAGGGGCGAGGCAACTCGCCCCCCTTTTTTGCTATTCGGAGGAATGAATGTCGGACATTACCGCAACAACCGTTACCGCAGACGGCGTTGCCGTTAACCACGCGGCACGGGTAAAATCAATTTATTATATCCGTACATCCAATGCTGGTTCGCTAGTTCTGAAGGATGGCGGTGCAAGCGGAACAACTCTACTTACATTGACTGTTCCAGCCACAGAGGCAGGGGAAGACGAGAGTAACACTCTCACAATACCATCTGACGGAATTAGGTTTTCAACAAACGTGTATGTTGATGTCACCAATATCAGTTCCGTAACCCTGTTCCATGCCTAGAAAAAAAGAAAAGCCCATAAAGACTTCTGTTAAGTCGGGAAACTTTAGACCGACTAAACAGGGTGCTGGCATGACTAAAAAGGGCGTTGCGGCGTATCGCAAAGCGAACCCCGGTTCTAAGTTAAAAACTGCTGTAACTGGTAACCCCAAGAAGGGAAGTAAGGACGCCAAGCGGCGTAAGTCTTTCTGCGCCAGAAGTGCGGGTCAAATGAAAAAGTTTCCAAAGGCGGCTAAAAATCCAAACAGTAGATTACGACAAGCAAGACGTAGGTGGAAGTGCTGATGGAGTCGGTAGAAGTAACACTAGCTAGGCTAGAGGAACGCATTAAAACATTATCGGATGAGGTTCGTCATGTTCATAAAGAGGTGTCGGACCTGAAAGCGCAAGCCAACCGCTGGAAGGGTGCCTTCTGGCTTATGGTTGCTATTGGGGGAGTCGTTGGCTCCCTCGCACATTTATTTGTAGGATGGATAAAATGACGATAAGTCGTGCAAACATGAGAGAACAAGTTAACCCTCGAAAAAGCAGAACCCCAAAACCACCAAAGTCCAAGGCGCAAGCATTCGCTGAGTTCAAAAAGAAGAATGGATACTTCCATGACGCTGACCCGAAGAACCCCATGAATCGTGAACGCACACCCGGCATGATGTACGGTGGTAGGGTAAAGAAAATGAAACACGGAGGGCCATGCAGAGGTATGGGCGCGGCAACAAAGGGCGGTAATTTTACTGTAAGCTAAAACATATAGGGGGGAAGAGTGTTACCAGAATTGATGGCGGCTAACGCGGCCTTCGCGGTTATTAAGCAAACCGTTGCCAATTCTGGAGATTTGCTAAAAGCGGGTAAAGCGATAAGTGATTTCGTTAACGCAAAGGACACTCTCCAGAGAAAAGGAAACAAGAAAAAGCACGGGCTGTTTCGCGACCCAAACCAATCTTCTGACATTGAGGAGTTTATGGCTTTAGAAACCCTCAAGTCGAAAGAAGAAGAGTTGAAACAGTACATGATATACTGCGGTAGGCCGGGTCTATGGCATGATTGGATAAAGTTTCAGGGCAATGCTAGGAAGGAAAGGCAAAAACAGATTGAATTAGCCAAGAGGCAACGGGAAGAATTGGTGCAGATAATTGGTATTATACTGGTCTTGTGTGTTGGTGTTCTCGGTATTGTTTGGCTTGGCTGGTTTGCTTCAGTATTGAAGGGAATGTAATGGCAAAAGGTAGCACAGCAACTAAAAGAGACCCTAAAAAGTGGGCGGCGGCAAAGGCAAGAGCCAAGGCAAAGATGGGTGGAAAACATTCGGCACGGGCCATGCAACTTGCTGTAAAATACTACAAGGACTCTGGTGGAACTTACTCTGGAAAGAAGAAATCATCTAACAAGTTGTCAAAGTGGTCAAAGCAGAAATGGAGAACCAAGAGTGGTAAGAACAGCACAATCGGTCCAAAGGCAACGGGTGAACGCTATTTGCCTACGAAGGCGATTAAATCTCTCTCCTCAAAGGAATATGCCGCAACATCAAGGGCAAAAAGAAAAGGGACGAAAGCAGGAAAGCAATTCGTCAAGCAACCAAAAAGGATAGCAAAGAAAACAGCGAAGTTTCGTAAGTAGGGTATGTGTTATCGCCGGATTAAGAAGGCACACCGTCAACACAAAAGCACTTCAGTTTCCGAACGGGGAAGGTTGACAAAGATAAAACGCATTAAGGAAAAGCGCGAAGAACAAGACTATGCTATAGAAAGTATTAAAGAATGGCTACATCAGGAACAGCTACGTTCAATCTTGATATCCACGAAATAATAGAAGAAGCGTATGAACGTGCTGGTTTAGGCCGTGCGTTTTCAGGAAACGATTTTCGCACTGCAAGGCGTTCTCTTAATCTTTTGTCTCAGGACTTTGCAAACAGAGGTATAAATCTTTGGACAATAGAAGAAAGCACACTGTCCCTAACTTCTGGAACAGCAACATATACATTACCAGCAGATACTGTAAGTATCCTTGACCATTCAATAAGAGAAGGAACAGGTTCTTCGCAGTCTGACCTAGCTATAACTAGAATGAGTCTTGGTGAATATGCCTCACTTTCATCAAAAAATTCAGATGGCAGACCAGTAAAAATATACGTTGAAAGGTTGGTGTCCGCACCGAAGATTACTGTTTGGCCTGTGCCAAATAACAATACTTATACTTTAGTGTATTACAAAATTAGGCGTATTCATGATTCTGCCAACGGTGGTGAGTTTCAA
>PBGS01000049.1 GCA_002720115.1 Methanobacteriota archaeon | reverse complement strand
ATAAACGCGTAATCACAGCAATAACGGACAACAAGTTTGATGCTGCTTTATCCATTAAACCAACGGCATTCGGTATACTACTCGATAGAGAATTGGGTATGCACAATATCGAGAGTATAGTCAGACTAGCAAAAGATCACGATATGTTTGTTCGTCTAGATATGGAAGATCATAGAGTTACAGACGATACCATCCAAGTCATGTTAGACATGCATGAAAAAGGATTAGAGAATGTAGGCGTAGTCTTGCAAGGTCGTCTATTTCGAAGTCTATCTGATATTGAGGAAATCACCAAAAAAATTGGCCCAAAGGCAGATTACAGGATATGTAAAGGAATATATCTAGAGCCTAGTGATATATCCCACACTGAAAGGCAGCCTATTATTGATGCAACAAACATGTGTATTGACGCCATGTTAGATTCAGGATCCTATGTTGCTGTTGCAAGCCACGATTATCCAGTTATTAATCACACATTAGCTGCACTAAAGCAAAGAGGCATGGGTCCTGATATCAATGATCCAAGACCTAACTCTGGGCCGAAAAGACCACACAAAGGACCGGGTTACGAGTTTCAAATGTTACTCGGCGTAAGAGGGCCCTTGAGACGGAAACTAACCGCTGAAGGACATAGAGCTCGTGTGTACATTCCTTACGGAGAGAAGTGGTATGAGTATTCTATACGCAGATTGAAAGAAAATCCAACAATAGGAACTCAGGTATTCAAGGCAATTGTCATGCCTTGGACTAACAGGCCCTGATTAGCGTCTTTTCTTCATTCGCCTGTTACCTTTATTCTGCTGCTTTGGACGACCTGATTTCTCTGCTTCTGGGACGATGGGATTCGGGTTATGACCCAATCTGCCCTCTTTCCAAGCCTGTCTCCTTTCTCGTGGTGTCCTTGGGACTACTTCGTCAGGCCTTGGAGGCTCATGCAGATAGATTCTCTTAATGTCGTGAGCAACAACACTACCGTTCATTGTTCTCCCGGCACCAGTATGTATTGCCCTTATCTTCCACTTTTGATTATCGTGAGTCATTATTGAGCCCGCCTTGAATATTTTTTCTCTATCAACATAGATGGCATCGCTCTCAGAATATTCTCCCTGAGTGAGTGTTAATCGAACCATTACGATATCTGATCTCAGTGCATTTGCCCTTCCCGCTTTCGATGCTTGAAGTGATTTTCTAGAATTTCCGGTTTTTGTCTCTAGCCGGTTTATCTCCCATGAAGCATCGGCAAATTCAAAGATATCCCCAACATTCAATATTTCATCAGCATCGATTTCGATATCTTGTAATACAGTATTCGGGCCTTCGCTAAGTAAAAATGGGAGATTAACAGCTCTTGGCTGTCGGATATGCAACTTGTGGACAAATTGACATAATTCACACTTGACCAGGTAATCGAAACCACTGCCAATTTTTTTCTCGCTCAGAATTTCATGTCCGGATTCTTGGTTGCATTCAGGACACTCAGCAACATTTTCAACAAAGTCTTCACCGATTGAATCGTCGAAGTCATCATCACTCATGCCAAATCACCCATTGTGTCCGCTACTCGCTTTACCTTTCAGTCTGTCGGCTTAAGACAATGCTTGAGTATAGGTGTGTAGAGCCTACAACATGCGGGAGGAGGCTTTAGCAGCAGTTTTGGCAGCGGCAAAAGATCTCTCAAGAGACGAGCCTGAGGTCGCTTCCAATATCGGTCACCAGTTAGAGCACATGGGACTCAACACATGGTCAATATCCGTGAGGAGAAGGATTAGAGATGCTATTGCAAGGTTGGAACCTAGAAATGTTTTGCATACGGGTGCTGGTATAGGTCACCTGTCTGCTTGGCTATTTGATCACTTTACAAAAATTGAAACACTTCAAGAATTCCAACTAGTGGAAGAAGGAAATCGGTTTGCTGTAATACTAAAACGACTGTGTGAAAGATATTCGGATGTGCCATCTAGTATCGTAGTTGGTATGCCCAGTTTACTGGTTAGCGAGTTGGTCGCTTGGAGAATTACCAAATCCGGAAATCCACCAATTATGCCTGAAGCAGATGCTATTATTGTTGACTCCCAACTTGAGAAACTTGCAGATGAGATAGACGCGCTATTGCCTTTGCTTTCAAAGAACGGAGTATTGTTTACGGTTGAACCAGATCCTCCTGTTGGAGATTTAGAAGAGGATGATCCAACATTAATCGGGTTCAATAATTGGATTGATTTAATCAAACGAACCAATGAAACACATCATATCGCATTTGCACCATTATTTGGAGGAACGATAGTTGCATGGCTATTGAAAGATTAATTTTCGGAAGCGGAAATTAAATCTTCAATTTGTAACATACCATACCCATAATGGTTATCGTGGCTATCCTGACCACTTCTTTTCTTAGATGACTCAGAAACCCACTGCTTTAGATTGTCTAGCATGTCAGTGCCTCCACCCATTAAACTAGGATTGCTATCGAATAGAATTGCTATCGCACCCGTGACATATACGGTTGCAGCGCTGGTTCCCGATGAAACCCCCCATTTATCTCCAGGCATTATCACCGGAACCTTGTGCCCTGGTGCAACAATCTCGGGCTTTTCATTTGGGCTGTTTCTTGGTAACATCGGAGGAAATAGTCTTCCATTATTGTCACCAATAGATGATCCCTGCCACAAGTTACCATTTACATCGACACCTCCAACACAAATTACTGTACTGACTGTGCCTGGCGAGGCTACATCACCATCATCATTTTCACCATCATTTCCTGCTGCTGCAACAACAACTATGCCAGCATCATAAGCTGCCCTTACAGCATCCTCTACGTCATCTCCTAAGATTATTGAAAATCCTGACGCGTTGCCACCTAAGGATAGAGAGATAATGTCAACAGCATTTGTGACACACCAGTCTATCGCCTCTGCAACTGTGGAATCATCTCCAGCACCATTAGCCGTCAGTGCTTTAGCTACATACAAATCGATATCCCTGGCAATACCAGTAAGGCCTCCATCAGCAACCAATATTCCAGCCATCATAGTCCCGTGTCCATTGTCATCGTATGGAGTTGAACTAGAGCCAATGAAGTCGGACCAGTCTGCTAATTTGAGACCTCTCAAGTCTTGATGTGTTGTATCTATGCCGGAATCAACTATGCAAACATCTACTCCCTCACCCGTATATTTTTTCACTTCATCATACTGTATTAGATTGTCAAAGTTTTCTTCTTTTTCAAGGACGAGTGCAGAGGGCCCAATCAAACTTATTTCGCCGGTGTATAACATCCATCCATACCAACCAACAGCAATCAGCAAAATCGCCGTGGCACCGATTGTGATGACCCGCATGAAATCGAGGTCACTCTCGATTTCTCCGTCAGGTATTTGATCTGGCATAATCATTGAATCAACTCAAGGCATCTACCGCTTCTACTAATGTATCAGCAAATAATTTGACTTCCTCTTCAGTATTGTATAGGTAAGCACTTGCTCTAAGTGAACCCCGATCAATCCCTTTACTGTTGAACCATGAATGAACGCAGTGCATGCCACTACGAACCATGACGTCAACTGCTTCATCAAGTAGTATAGCGATATCATGGGCATCGACTTTTTCCATTAGTAAGCCACAGATACCTCCTCGTTTTGATGGATCCTCAGGTCCAATAATACTTATGCCATCAACATCTTTTAGTTTAGATGTCATTATTCGATTAAGAGAGATTTCATGTTCGTGAACTGCGTTTAGATCGATATTTGAGATGTAATCAATGGCTGCACTAGTTCCTAAAATCCCAGCATAGTTACCCAACCCTCCCTCAAATTTTGCGGGTGGTTTCGACCACTCAAGAGAATCATAATGTGAGGTTTCAACGGTGCTTCCTCCTGATTGAATCGAGCGCATGTTTTCTAGCAATTCCATCCTTCCCCAAAGACCACCCATTCCTGATGGTCCCATCATTTTATGAATTGAAAATGCCATGAAATCCACACCTAGGTCTTGAACATCTACCTTCATGTGTGGTGTAGATTGCGCACCATCCACACAAACCATCGCACCATGGTCTTTAGCAATCCTTGCTGCCTCTTTTACAGGAACAGCAATACCATCTAAATTTCCAACGTGAGACAATGATACCATCTTTAGCTTATCTCCAGCAGAAGCGCAGGCATCCTCAAACGCCTCGATGTTGAATGTATTATCTTCGTTAGATTTTACAACTCTGTGGTCTACTCCTTGTTCTTCCTCAAGTTGGAGCCATGGAACCAAATTTGAGTTGTGCTCTCTATCTGTGGTAAGTATGACATCACCTTTTTCCCAAGACAATCCCTTTGCTACTTGGTTCAGCGAATGTGTTGCGTTTTTCGTGAATATGATTTCATTTGAGTTATTAGCATTAAATAATTCAGATATCTTCTTTCTGCACTCAGACATTTTCCTCGATACGATTGTCGCATACCTGTGAACAGATCTACCACCACATCCAGGAGAATCTTCGTAGTACGATCTTATGGCTTCGATGACAGGGTATGGCCGCAATGTCATGCAGGCGTTGTCTAGGTATACTGGTGGTTTTTCCCTGTTTAAGGTTGGGAAGTCAGAGCGATATTTACTAAACATCACCATGCCTCCGTGTCAGGTATATAGTCGCTAACAGGGCTATTTACTCCACACCCCTTACAAGTAAATCGATTTGGATATGGTTTATCACAGCCCTCACAAATACTACCAGCAACTCCTCTGCTATTACAGTCATCAAGTTCGCAATCAACGACGGTTTCTCCATTATCGTTCAAACTAATTGGCACGCTTTCACCGCAGGATGGGCATTCACCTTCGGAAGCTAGAACAACACCAGTGATCAGTAAGTCAGCGTCCGCAGAAAGTGCGGCTCTGGTTCTAACTTTCACACCTTCTCCTAGTAACCTTTGAGGGAACCATAGCATGTGCATTAAAAGATAAACTGTGAGGATTCCAGAAATAACGTGAAGTGTTAACATTCCGTAACTTGTGACCACTCTTTCTGCAATAAATTGAGCACCTGACCAGCCATTGATTAGCATCATAAATAGCCATGTGCAGACAATAAATGACCAGGCAAATAGGCTATGTTCTTCCATGGCTTCTTCCATCACTCTCACATCGGTGTGGACATGCTTTTCTTGCACATGCAGATCTCTAGTTTCTGTTACTGCTTTCCAGAAAAAGTAGGCAAAGAAGAAGCCAACAGCAGTAAGAACAGCACCACCAAGTGCGTCTCCTAATTTTGCTCCAATTGGGAAGTTTGGCGAATTTACATGTAAAACAACTTGTGATAGGAAAATTGAGGACCAAATTATGATTACGTTAATGATATGTCCCCTCATAACAGGAAAGTTTACAGATAGTTGGACAAAGAACCATATCCACAAAATTCCAGATAATATTAGTTGGAAAAAAGCGAACCCACTAAGCGATGCAAGGCCTTCGAGACCAGTGGTTTTGGGATCACCTCCAGTGAATAAATCACCCGATATTGAGCCTAGTAGAAATGCTACAATTCCCGTTAGCATAGTCATGATTTGAGCTTGACCCCACTCATTTTTGATAAGTCGCAATTGATATTTTGATTGTTTTCGTATAAGATCAACTTTCGCAAGCATTGGATGAAAGTCAGCAAATTTTACTTCGAGTGAGGTGTTTGACAGTCTGATAGTAGCATTTTCATCTACATTAGGAGGTGTAACTTCAACATTTACACCCTCCGCCATATTAGGTGGTGAACATTCTCCCTTTGAGTAATTTCGGTCTGTTGCACCTCCGTAGGAGGTGTAACTTCCATCTCAATGCTTGTGTGATATACAAGTAGTTATTACAAACAATCCCAACTAATATATTGTGTGCTTGAAATCGTCTGTTCATGAGCTGTTCATTTACAAACGAAGAGTACATTCCTAGGGATTTTGAATCCTTGACGAGTCAACCCACTCGTCCCAACTGGAATCAAAACCAACATAGTGAATAAGATAAATTTTCCAACGAGTCTCATCCGGTTTCGTCTCTCTGACTAACGCATCCCACCAAGTTCCATTCCACTCGACTTTTACTTTTTGACCTGGTTTGTAATCAGGTAGGTTGAATGGATGATTGATTGGTTTTTCGATCCAGCCAGTTGGTCCAATAACGTAAACTGTATTCAGAGTCACTACCCTTGCCGTAGCCCTTTCATCATATGTTATTGATTCAATTTCGGTTGTGTTAAGCCATGTCTCTCCTAATTTTGGGTGATTGTAGGCATAGCCATTCAGCACTCCTTCAACGATTTTCGCATCTCTAATCACAACTTCGGGTTTGGAATTATTTTGTATGTCTGTGCCTTCTGATGCGACTAAATACTTGGCTAATTCTTTGTAATCAATTTGCGAATCTAAACTAATTCCTAGTTCAGAAAACTCATGCTTTACTTCGTCTATTGAAAGAGGATTATCTCCCATTTCAGTGAGTATTCGAAGATACTCTTGTGCAGCAATAGTTCCTGAATTTGATGGGTCAAAAACTTTGAAAGCTTCAATCAATTCATCCTCAGCTTTACTATCATGGGCAATATAGTCTTTGACATCGTCAGAGTTTTCGTCAAGAGGCATGATGCGACTCCATTCGACAGAATCTTCAATATCCCCGTCGTCAAATTGTATTAAGAACGTGGAATCTTCGTTTTCTCTAGCAATGATACCGGCATAGAAGTGACCAAAATTTTTCCAATTTACAAATACCTTGTCGCCTGCTTTGTATGGATTGGATGCAGGCCGTATACAGCCCGGACGTGTTCCAATTGTTACACCATTCTTAATTTCAGTTAGACCTGATTTTGGAACTTCGATTTTATAGGTTCCATCGTTATTAATGTCAATAATCTTGCAGAGGCTTAACCATCTTTCGTTGGAAGGACTGTAGTATTCTACATGTTCCCCCATTGTGAATTGATCTGGCAGTTTAAGTGAAGATGGAGGAGTGTTTTGATTATTTGGGACATTGATAACCCCCAAGTGCTCTAATGCTGATATTACAGCACTCGTAACTGCACTGGGATCGTTATTGATTGTAGTATTTGTTATCACATCTCCACCTATAACAGAATCCTGCATTCTTATTTCATTTCCTAAATTTTCAGGTGGTGAGGGGATCCATTCTGTTCCAGTCCACATAAACTTACCATCAGGACTGAAAATAGGATTTCCCATAGAAAGCTCTAACAAATCGAAAACTATCAATTAATCGGAAATCCGGATTACGATTTAAGTAAATGAATTTGTTAGGAATTCATAACGAGAACCATGCTTGATTCAGGTCAGTCTTTGTTCATTGCGATTTCAGTCCTGCTAATTACATTACAAGTAGGAATAAATCACTTGCAGTTAAGAAATAAATCCAAAGAGGAAGTTGAAAGAATAACAGCTGAAAGGAAAGCTTGGGTGAAGCGTCACCCTTATCTGACTATGTTGCTAATATTCTTACCAATGCCTGTTGCCATTTTCCTAGANAATATTCTAACAGGTAAGACTGATGANCGAAATGTTTCCTATTCCTCTGAATCGAAAGAGATTGAATATAAATGATTTAGAATTCTCCCAATTTCGTAGGTTTCAAGTTAGACTGGCTACAGAAATGAGAAGCCNCCAAGCATTGATAGTTTATGCATACTGTAATAAAAAACCTGATAATTTCTTAAAAAANNTAAAAAAAAGAATTTCACATATATTCCGGGTAAACCATTATACCTTAGATTTTTTATTATGACTTATGGAGACAGATTCTGAATTACAAGGTAACAGACAATNAGATGACGTNAACGGTATTGATTCAATCATTATAGAATTGGGGCCTGGAAACCCAGTTGTAAAGACAATTGAATTAGAAGAAAATTATTCTTTACAAAATTCTACAACCAAGACCGCTGTTGTGACTTGGTTTGTTATGGGTAGTATTTTTTTGATGATTGTATCAATGACATGGAGTGTTTGGTTGAGCAATGATGTTGATACTGATGTTTGGGGNGATACTACTAGAGTCCCACAGGACATTTATTTGGANTTGTATGGGTATGAAATTGAGACATGTNTAAACGAATACAGAACCGATTGCAAGGTTGATCANGAAGAAAGCTTCTCATCGGTATATAATGAATGTCAAATNAAAGTTGATTCTGACGAAGTAGATGAGCACTGCGGGCCATTTAATGATTTACGTAATGCAGGATACATAGTAACACTTTCAATGTTGTTGGCGAGTTGGATGCTTATTTATGCCTTGAAGATTCGAACAAAGATAAATGACTTGGACGCTGTGAAAGAGTCAAACAAAATTTTGCTTTCATCGGGAATATTTATTGCAATATCAATCATCCTTTGGAATATGTTGCTGCCAGATATTACAGATGATATGTATTGGTCATCAGGCCCATTGCTGGCGCTTATAGCGGCTTTATCGGCTTTTGCAGCCTGGTATTATGGAAATAAGGAAATACAGTAAACCATTTTCGATACTAGGGTTGGCGCCGAGAGAGAGATTTGAACTCCCGAGGGACGGACCCACGCGATTTCCAGTCGCGCGCACTACCAGGCTATGCGATCTCGGCTACGCTCTTCCGAGAAGCGCTTTATGTTTAATCGCAACGGTTCGGTTCAACCTATTTGAACTCCGAATCGGTTATATTGAAAGGTATTTTCGCCAAAACTACGCCACCATGGCTTAGTGGTATAGCACCTCATTGGTAATGAGGAGGTCGCGAGTTCAAGTCTCGCTGGTGGCTCCAGACTCATATCATGCAGTTCCAAATGTGACCTTTTTGGGTATAGTTGATAGGTAGCGGCAGACCCGTAGGGTCTGTTGTGGAACATGAAATCGTCAGTAAGGGCCCCCTTGGCAATATTTTTGACAATTCTAATGATTAGTCATGTAGCAGCAGCAGCCACTAGCGTATGGAATGGTCCTTCTAGCCTAGCAGGACCATCGCGAAATATCGCAGATGCGTTCGAAGTCCCTGGAAATGCAACCGTTATTGATGCTTGGCTGCATGTTGATGAAAGCGGCTATTTGGAGGACGGTTATGGTGAAACTTGGACCGGAGAAGATTTGCCAGGAAACTTCAGTTCAGGTCAGTTCACCAATACAATGATGGGTAAATTCGACGGTGCAATGTCACTTGCACCTGATAGTGCAGTTTCCAATATCGATACATTCTCTTCTGCCAGCCTGCAACTTCCCAGTTCTTGGACTCACTCCGGTGGAATTTGGGAGGCAGTAAATCCTTCCAGTATGAGTGGCACTGTTACCGGTTCAACACGGACATTGGCACATGGTTACGTTCCTGCATCTGCTGCTGATGGAGGTGTTGTGGCTGCGACTCTTCCAGGTCAAGGCCTTCCTGTAAATACTGCAGGTAGGCTGACTGCGCCACAATTCCAGGTACCTTCACCAGTTAACCACTTTAATTTATCATTCTCACATTGGCACCATTTGGATGTTAACGATGGAGCTTGGGTTGAGTATAAATTAGACAATGGTGCTTGGACTTACATCGAGCCATCGGGCGGTTATCCTTCTACAATATCAATCAATGCTAGCGTTCCTAACGGTGCAAACGGCACTGGATTTGGAGTGTTCGGAGATGGAAATCACAGTGGTTGGGCCACTGCATTATTCAATCTTGATAACATAACTGGAATTTCAAATGCAACCAACATGCAATTCAGATTCCAAGTTTGGACTGACAATAATAGTACGCCAAGGCCGGGTTGGTTTTTAGATGATTTTTCAATTACAAACATTGGTAATTCGGTTGGACTTTGGCATCACGGATGCTACAGTTTAACATCAACAACTTGCCTTTACAGCAACAATGCAGAGGGTGCTTTGGAAAGTACGATTAACCTATCTTCAACCAATTCTGGTTCGAAAATTCAGACCCGTCTGGAATTCGATTTAGAGGGTTCGTTGTACGATAATTTCTGTGTGGAATTGTCAACAAATAATGGGACCTCATGGACAGACATCTCATCATCCAGTGGCTCCAGTTCCTCATCATGCAGCTCGCGAGGTTCAATTCCAGGTAGCAGTTACACCTTGCCAAACGGTACTACTGTGTATGATGAATCTGGTGGATTCGTAGTTTTGGATTTCTCAATTCCTTCCTCAATGATCGGCGCTACAACTGCATCAAAAATTCGCTATGTGGTAGATACAGATACCTCTGTTCAGTACGGAGGCAGTATGGATAATAGAGAAGGGCTGACAGTTGATTGGTTCAAAGTGATAAATTCATCAGGCAATACAGTTCACACCAATCTACTTTCTAATTCATCATCAGCATCAAGTTACGGAATAAATGGTGCAGCTAATGATTGGTCATTCATTCAAATAGGAACCGGTGGTTTGTCGATTAGTGATAGCTTGGAAGATGCCCCTGCTCTACCTCCTGGAGGATGGAGCATTTCCAATCAAGTAGGCCAAACCGGATGGCAATTTGGTGCAGTTTGTTCGAACTACACAGATGGCCCCTCTTCCTTCCCAAGTGCAAGTCTAGGATTTGGTACAACTTTGTGTGGTGATTACGATTCTAGTTCAGACAATTCATTAATCTCTCCAGATTATTATGTGCCACTAGGTGCAAGTGCTAGGTTTGTCTGGAAACACTGGATGTGTTCGGAAGATAACTGGGACGGCGGTGCTCTGTATGTTTCAGTTAATGGTGGAGGATGGAATCAAGCCTATGTCAATTATGCGAACGGATCAAACTGGTATGATGGGACTATCACAAACACTGCTGCATTTTCAGGAACAGATGTTTGGGACGGACGACAGTATGTAGCTGCCTCAGGTGGTTGGTCCTGTACAAGTACCGTTTCTATACCGTGGTTAAGCATGGAATATGATGTGTCAAACCTCTCGGGTAACAATGTCTCTTTCAGATTCCGTCAAATGGCGGATTCAGCGGTTCAAGAACCGGGTTGGTATGTAGACGATATTGGACTTGAAGTCGACTGGTTCGAAACTGAAGGTTCTTGGATGTCGCCGTTGGTTTCTACCCACGACTTAGGATATGGTTTCGTAGATGCTGACATAATTCTGCCCAACAATACCTGGTATGGAGTAAATGTTCTAGATGCTACGGGACAGGTTATCCAAGGTCATGAGAATATGACACTACCTCTGTCATTAGCTAGTATCGATAGAGACCAGCACTCTGGAATTTACATCGAGGTACTTATGGGTACAGATGATGAATATTACACGCCTCTAATCAAGGAGTTAACAGTAGGAGCAACAAGATACTTCGGAGATGCGAACGGTTGGAATATTCCCTCGTCTTTATCGAGGCAATCTAACGGAACCTGGGTAAATAATGGGGGCTCTACACAAATTGTTACTGGCGATTCTGGTCTATCATCACGTCCTATTTCTTCAGCAATGATAATTGGCAATTTCTCTGGTGTAACTGCGTCATTAACCACAACTGGAACCCAAAGCGTTTCGACTAGTTTAGTGAATGGAGTTCTTGACTTGGGAGATATGCGAAGTTATGTCACTCCAAGGTTGACATTTGCTCCGGGTGCAACTGCAGAATCACTAGCATTCCGAGGAGCGTTTGCTCAACCAGCACATGATGCTTCAATTGATTTAGCGGATGATGGGAATCTTGATTGGCAGTTCTCATCCTCTCCGGCCTATGGCTCATATGGCTGGCAAACAAGAATGGATTCTACTTCAGTGACACATTCCATGAGTGTAACTGGTAGTGCAACATTATCAGTCTTAATTCCACAGAACGCAAACATTCACACTTTATTGCTTGGAATTACCCCGAATGGGGAAACCGATCCTCTGACGGTAGCAAGTGGTCAGAATTCATTCTATCAAATCCCAGGATACAACTGGTCTACTACTGTAGTTTCAATCACCAATCCACAACTTGTTTCGACAGGAATTCAAACTGACTCTTCAGGAAGGAATTGGTCCATGTATGACATAGAATTCTCTTCCTCTTCTTCAACATCATTTGAAATTGGTTCTTTCGCAATTGGTTACAACTTGTTTGAGAATGTTTCTGGATTGGGACAGGTGGTAAAGACATACCACGAACTGAACTCAAATAACGGGCAAGTTGAGATTGTAAACATTCCACTAACATGGGCTGCTTCAGACGGTGGTGTTTCAGTCACCGGTGGAGTATACCATGAAAACATGATAACGAATCACCCATACAGTGTTCCAGAAACTTGGTATCCTAACGGAGAATTACAAGGTTTCACGACACAACATCATCATCTGTTAGGGAATGAAAACATTGCTGAAATTCACTTAATTGGAATGGATTCTTCGGGAGATAGTGTCAATATTGTCCTAAGCGATATTCAAAGTAACCCTGTCTTTAGTCAGTCAAGTGGTCAAAGTATGCTAAAGTTGACCAACGTTTCATCGGTATCGGAAATTGGTGGACGTTTGGTTGTTGATTGGCAGTTTGAAGTTGACTGGGATTGGAATGACTCACAATCAATGACCTGGTCAGCACAAGCATTCGATTCAAACGGAGATGGATTATCTCCAGCAACTGCTCAGTCCGGAGGCATAGCAACTCAAGCAAGCGAAAACGACTTGCAAGTTGACTCCTGGTCAGTTATGGATTTGTACGGGCATGATTTGTCAGACTTATTTTCTCCATCGTATCCATTCTGGGCGAAATCAGGAAGTCAAGTCTCTGTTTCAGGAACTGTAAGATTCGAAAATACTCTAGAAATGAGACCGTTAATCGATGACTTCGTTGTTGCAGTAAATGTTGATGGCAATGATGTTGTTCTAAATTCAACCGGTGACGGCCAATGGACTGGACTAGTGACTCTTCCAACCTCTTCGGGTGAAGTGAATCTAACACCCTATGTGATCCGTGCTGGTCCTATCACCGGAGCAAATGGTGCTGAAGATACTACACTAACAAATCCGGTCAACATACAGCTTGATGATCAGTCCCCTTGGGCTTCTAACCTTCAAGTAAACAACGGTCAGAGATTATTGGATGCAGACGGATTTACGTGGGATCCATCTTCGTCTCTCTCGCTACAAGTCACTGTTACAGATGAGCAAGCTCTTGGTGATGAACTGGTTATGCATTACTGGCGTGAAGTAATGGATGACTCAAACCTTGATGGAATTGCAGATTTTTCTGAGTATCAAACAATGTCGAAATCATTGCCTGAAGGAATTGCGGGAGAGAGAACTCTTACATTCAGTGGAATTGATGTTTCAGGATTAGAGATGAATGCACAGTTTTCAGTCTTCTTTACTGGAACTGATTACGCTGGACATGAACTAATGTACGGTGGAGATGCAGGCTTAGACCAAGATATGGGTACCTTGAACATTGCAGTAAATGAGCCAACAACAATACCAACAAGTGGGCTGGTTTTGGATACAATCAATGAACAATTGCTAGCAGGACAGATGCATAATTTAACCATGGAAATCAGTGATGCAAATGGTGTAAATTCAATCGACATAGTTACGATCAAATTGCTTGGTTCTGAAGAAGACACAATTGGTGTAATGAACTGGGAGCCTAGGAATGGTGAGATGTACACGAGTGATGATTCTCAATTAACACTGCATGAGGTAATCACTACTCAGGGTTCGGGCGATGCTTGGTCAGTATCTTGGCATTTCACATTGGATTGGGATTTCGATGAAACGGTAATGCCAGAATATGCTCTCCCTGCAATTGTAGTATTCGATGATGATGATTTGAATCCAGTAGCATTATTGACAAATCTTGGAGAAATCAGGTGGCAATTGGATAACAACCTTGCAGTAGTAGTCGAGAATATGTCTGACAACACTCCGCCAATCTCAATGTATTCTGCTGAGCATATCTACGTGCAACCAGGAGATGATTTGACAATATCAGGCTCTGTTATTTTTGAAAAATCAGGAACTCAGATAAGCACCCTACCTGAGCAGGGACTTGAAATTGGAATTCAGACCATGTATGGCAATGATCCGCTACAGGAGTATGCTGAAGTCGGGCCTGATGGAAATTGGGTCGTGGGTATGATTTTGCCTTCTAGGGCTATTTCACAGCCTCAACTAATCATAGATTATCACATCACAGGTATACCTGCACCGGGAGCAGATGTAACTTTGATTCAAACACTTGTCACAGTCGATGATAAAGACCCTGTAGTGCAATTTGCTACAGCTCCTCTGTCTTTAGATGATGAGGATTTAGAAATGCTTCAATTTTCAGTATTGATTATCGAAGAAGGTGGAATGCCTGAGGGTAATTTGCAGGTCAACTGGGCATTCATGCGAAACGGTTTGATTATGCAAAACGGGCAATCCGATGGTATGATCCCATATGTTGCAGATAATTCAGGAACATGGACTTACTTTGGAAGCATTGACTTCACCGAAGGAGTCAATGTAAGTCTTGTAGAAGGTGATGAACTAATTTGGTGGATTGACGTTGTCGACTTAGCAGGTAATTCTGCAAGAGGTACCGGCCTTTCAATGGTCGACCCAATGCGTACTGATTTTACAGTTCTATCATTCGATATGACCGTTACAAATATTGAGATATCTCTGGCTGACGGATCCACTCCAAGAGGGAACGAAGTTGTCGAAGGTACTGAAATCAGTGTTGTTGTCAATGTAAGGAACTTGGGTACAAAATCAGGTACAGTGACAATTTCACTTGTCGAAGATATGGGCTTAGCCAGAAATTGGCTAACACATGGTGAAATGGACCTATCACTTTCACCAGGACAGAGTTTGGAAACCATTCCGCTGATGTTCGAGACTCACGGTGCAGGACCACAGAATTTGTATGTCAATGTGACTGGCATGGATGTATGGATTGACAATTCTATGTTACCACACTGTTACTCAGTGAATGGAAATGCTACTTGTGACTTGAATGTAGAATCAGATATGCCAAGAGTGATTAGTCAAGAGGATGCTGAATCAGGCATGAGTGCAATGACAGCAATAGTGTCGATTTTGGCACTATTATTGCTGGGGGCAGGAATCGCTATTGTCGTTCTATTACGGCGAGACAATTCAGATGAAAGCATATTCTATGATGATGACGATGATGAATGGGATGACGATTCCGATGAATCTGTCGAGGAAGAGGCAACGCGCATCCTTCCACCTATGGCTCCAAGTCGTCCAGATATGGATGCTGCAACGAAAATCTTGGAACCTCTTTCGCAAGAAGAAACTGAGGATTCATCAGATCCTAATTCTGCTTCGATATCCGCCGCAAGTGAAGATCCATGGGCCGATGTTGATCATTCCGAAGAAGAGTAATAACAGCAAAACGCGCGCCTTACCTAGCAAAAATACCGAAATCCATTAAAGCCTATTTTGTTGATTAGCCTTTAGAGAGTACAACTCTCTGGATGGGATTGGGATGAATAATAGAAGCGAAAGCACGGATACGGAAGCACGTGTCCGTGAATTACAAATGCAAGTCGAAGATTTGAAAGAACTGGTTAACACCTTACTTTCTGTAATATGTGAAGAGCCAGATGGAGTCTCGAGTGGAGCAGTTCCATCTTATGGTCAGCCAAAGATGAACTATTGCATGTGATTATCCTTTAATCACGGCTAATGGCATCATCCTCGCTATTGGTTTAGCTAGCCCCGCATCACTGGATAGTTGTATAACTTCATCGACATTTTTGTAGGCATCAGGTGCTTCTTCAGACATTATGTTTGGAGTGTTTGCATGTATCCTAATCCCTCTTGACTCCAATTCTCTCTTTAGTGCCTTACCGTCAATTTGTTTCTTAGCCTGTGAACGAGACAGTACTCGCCCTGCACCATGACAGGATGAAGCGAATGCTCTGTTGTTGGGCATTCCCTCTAACAACCAAGATCCTGTCCCCATATCTCCCGGGACTAGAACTGGTTGCCCGGGCCTTGCTCTTGTAGCGCCTTTGCGATGGACCATACAAGTACACTTTTCACCGTGAATATGGTGTTCTTCCACCTTGGCAATATTGTGGCATACATCATAAAGTAGTCGAGTTTCTACATCCATCTCAGCAGCTAATGTTTGCCTTAATCTGTGGGTTAATGCACTTCGGTTTGCGAATGCGAAATTCGCAGCACCATTCATTGCATCAAGGTATGATTGTCCTTCACGACTATGGATTGGAGCGGCAGCAAGTTGCCTATCTTGAATTTCAAATCCCCATTCATCGTTGTGCCAAGTACCTTGTCTGTTTCGATACTTATCCTCTAGTCCTCTAACGTGGTCAGTACATACTTGGTGGCCAAGACCTCTACTACCTGAATGTATCATGCAAACAACTTGCCCTTCGAATAAATTGTGAGGATTACTATCTTCGATTGATTGAACAGTTTGCAATTCTAGGAAATGGTTGCCTGAACCTAGCGTTCCAAGAGCTTTCATTCCACGATTCATCGCTCTCTCAGACACGCCTTCGTCTGTTTCTAGCACTCCATTCGATTCGATATTTTTCAAATCATCATCGTATGCATATCCCATGTCGACCATGGCGTTACTCCCACGTGAAATGATTTCATCGAGTTCCTGACGACTTATTTCTAGGCCGCCCTTGCCGGAACCTCCCGCAGGAATTCTACCGTTTAGCCTACCTGCTAATTTGTCAAGATTTGGAATGTCATCAACGCTGCATTCTAGCGCAACCATCCGGACTCCGCAATTGATGTCGAATCCAACTCCTCCAGGAGATATCGAGCCACCTTCCTCTCCCCAATTAACATCAGTTGCAAGAACTCCCCCAATCGGGAATCCATAACCAAAGTGCCAATCTGCCATCGCCCATGCTTCACCTACAACACCCGGCATTGATGCAATATTCACCAACTGTGAAATCGAGCGCTCATCACTACTTTTCGCTAAGTGCTCTGGACTGGAAACTATCATCGCATCGACATTCATTGAGCCATGCTTTCGAATTCGCATTAGCCCATCACCTTCTACCTCAAGGTGTCTGCGCCAATTGGCTCCGTCCATACACCTCGGATTACTTACATCTCTTCATTTCTATGTTTGAAAGGGGGATGGTTTGAAGTTATATTGGCGCACCCGTCTTTCTGCCGGTAGGGCAGGTGATGAGAATGGGTCTTCCTCCAATCGACCTTCAAGTGTTCCATGAGAATGGATATACGCGTCGCCAATGTAGGGTGACTGGGCTGTGGTTTTGGTCCTCTGATCCTAACAGGGATACTTGCGGTGATACTGAAGAGGATGAATACACATTCATCGGGGCACCAATCATTGATGGATTTTCTCAGAGGGGACGCGAACTCAAAGACGCTATGCGTGAAGAATTCATTGGATTTTTCGAGCAAAGGGAGCACACTAGAGTAGAACCTTATCCCGTTCTTGCAAGGTGGCGAGATGATATTCATCTAACGATAGCTAGTATTGCAGATTTTCAGCCACATGTTACATCAGGCGTAGTTGAACCGCCTGCAAATCCATTGGCAATTTCTCAGCCATGCATTCGATTAAACGACATTGATGCTGTTGGCCGTTCTGGTCGCCACTTGACCACTTTTGAAATGATGGCACATCACGTTTTTAATCGCCCAGATGAAGGTAAAATGTACTACTGGATGGAAGAGTGTGTCAAGTATTGTCACGATATGCTGTGTGAAACTTTTGGCATAGACCCTGTTGAGATTACATATGTGGAAAACCCCTGGTCAGGTGGAGGAAATGCTGGTCCTGCTGTCGAGGTGATAGTTGGTGGTCTTGAATTAGCAACTCTAGTTTTCATGAATCTTGAGGAGAATGAAGAGGGCGATGTTGAGATTAAGGGAGTCAAGTATTCTGAAATGCCACTTCAAATTATTGACACAGGATACGGTCTGGAGAGGTTTTGCTGGGCAGCAGCAGGCACTCCTACCATTTACGAAGCAATTTACCCAGAAAGTGTTTCTTGGTTGAAAGAACAGGCTGGTTTCTCAGCGGAAATGTTTGAGATGACACAATCTGAACTAGACTCAGTCTTGGGAGAAATGAGTCGTTTGTTCGGTATAATGAATATCGAAATTGGTAGCGATGGAGATAGGATGCGAGAAGTATTCCTATCCCGTTTGGGGGAGAGAGGCCACACTATCGATTCGAAAATGTTCACAGCAATCACAGAGCCTTTATCCAAAATCTATGCTATTCCAGATCACATGCACGCCCTTGTTAACATGCTTGGAGATGGGCTTGTTCCTTCGAATGCAAAAGCAGGTTATCTAGCAAGGATGATTGCCCGTAGAGTTTTGCGAATGCGAGATGATTTGGGTCTAGATGTTAGCCTTTCTGATTTGGCCTTACATCACTTGGAAGTGAACTATTCAACCAAGCGGATGAAGCAAACTCAAGAGGGCCTTGTCACCATACTAAAAGGTGAGGAAGATAGATACGATGAGATGTTGCGTAAGGGAATGCAAGTCGTAAAAACTGCAATCAAGGATATTCCAAAAGAAGCAGCAGAACTTCCAGATGAGATTCTTTTCACAATTAATGACAGCCACGGAATAGCACCGGATTTAGTAATGAATATTGCAACAGAATTG
The DNA here is from genome assembly GCA_002720115.1 of Methanobacteriota archaeon. Lineage (GTDB taxonomy): Archaea > Thermoplasmatota > Poseidoniia > Poseidoniales > Poseidoniaceae > MGIIa-K1. The sequence continues at coordinate 11,529 of PBGS01000049.1, read as the reverse complement.
GGTTGGGAGAATTTAGTTTTGCGAACAGGATTCAACGCAGAATTGGCAGAGCGACACGCTGCAATGGCTAAGGCTGCTGCTAAGACAGTATCCGCAAAATCATTGGTAGAAAATCTACCCGATCTTCCAGCAACAGTTACTTTGTATTACGAGGATGTATCTTTGCAAAATTTCGAGGCAAGCGTACTAGCATGTCTACCTCTAATTGGTGAGGATTTACCAGATGGTGCAACTCACGGAATAGTCCTAGACAGAACATGTTTCTACCCTGAAGGTGGCGGACAAGAAGGAGATTATGGTAATCTAACATGTGATTCAGCATCGCATTCCATTTTGGATACTAGAAAAGTTGGTGAATTGGTAATTCACTTATCTTCAGGTCCATTCGAAGTCGGAGACATGGTTCACGGGAAGTTGGATTGGACTCGAAGGCGACAGCTAATGGACCACCATACTTCTGTTCACATCGTTGGTGGTGCAGCCCGTCGTTTACTGGGGCCTCACATTTACCAAGCAGGTGCAAATAAATCTGTAGAATCTGCTAGGCTCGATATCACTCACCATAGAAGGTTGACAAGGTCCGACCTTGACCAAATCGAGGCGCTGGCCAATGAAGTCGTACAAAATGTATCTCGGACAGAAAAACTGATTTTGGATAGAAAGGATGCAGACCGTAAATACGGTTTTGATTTGTACCAAGGTGGTGCTCCTAAGGGAAGTAGTATCAGGATTTTACGAATTGCTGACCACGATATTCAGGCTTGTGGAGGTACTCACCATGATGAGCCAGGACGAATTGGTCAAATCCGAATAGTTCGCTCTAATGCCGTTCAAGATGGTGTCGAGAGATTACATATTGTGGCAGGACAAGCTGCTATGGAACATGCTCGAACCCAAGAATCATTATTGCGAGACGCCTCTGAAATCTTCCAAGTTCCAGTTGAGGATTTACCCACAACAGCAAACCGATTCTTTGGAGAATGGAAAGAACAGCGGAAGCGAATTGAAGCATTAGAGGCTGAAATTGTTCGCTTGAGAACTTCTGGTGGCGGCAATGATTTGGCAGAGGTTGATGGCGTTAGAGTTGTCATAATGGAAGTTGACGGTGATCTGAAGCAGATGACTAAGATGCTCAAGGAGTTAACTCTAGATGCAAGTAAACCAACACTCGCAATTTTAGGAAGTCGAGAGGGCGGTGGTAAATTGATGATAGCGACTACTGAAGGCACCATTGCCAGTGAGAGGTTCAATGCTGTTGAAATTCTTCGTTCAATCTCATCTCACATCAATGGTGGTGGAGGAGGGCGTCCAACCTTCGCACAAGGAGGAGGCTCAAACCCAGATGGATTACCTGCAGCTTTAGACGCTGCCAAACAACTCATAGGTGCCTAAGAGCCGCCACATCAAAACCCGAAACGGCTCTAGATATCGCCTCGCTAGGAGATAGCCACTCGAATTTGGAAATCTCATTCTCCTTGAGTTTTATTTCAGAATCTTCACCGTCCCAGTTTGCCTGATAGGTGAAAGAAACGAATGAAATACCTTCATTTGTAAATATTCTTTGAGATATAATTGGGGCATTGTCCCTTAATTCGATATGGATACCCATTTCTTCGAAGGCTTCTCTAACACATCCAGATGCAGGATGTTCATCATGGTCCATGTATCCGCCTGGTAGCGTCCAGTGTCCTACAAAATGACCACGCTCAATTTTGCCCATCAGTACTTTACCTTGCGCGTTTAGCACCATCACCTTCGATACTAAACGGTGTATTGACCTGTATATTGATTCCCGAGCAATTGGGTGAACGCAATCATCGCTAATGCATTCATCTTTCCAGGCCCATTCTTTTGGCCATTCGATTTCGGGGTGTGCTTTGAAAACCTGAATGCCGAGTATGTTGAATGTGTTCTTTACACTCCATTTAATTCCCATAGCAGTTACTTCAGACTCTGTTGGAAATCTGAATTTCGTATTTCCTGTATTGTTCATGACAGGCTTTTGAGGTCCATTTCCTTCGGAATCAACAAGCAATACCTTCCCATCATGCTCAAGATAGAGTACCGCTGATGGGTGGTCCATGTTAAGCCGTAGAGTTATTGTGATTTAACTTTCAGTAAATCCCCAATCATTCCTCTTCAGGATTAGTTTCTTCAGGCTCAGGAAGTTCTCGAACCTCTAAATCGACGCTACTTGGAGGTAGAATTTCTTTATTCAGGTCCTCATTTAGCCTGATCTCATTTAGGCGTCTAACCTGCGGATTAATCTTTGATTGGAATGAGCCGACCGACTGATTGTATGTCTTAATGGCAGTTTTTAGATTGTCACCTACTTTCTGATAGTGTTCTGACCAAGTTGCGAATCTACTATACAATTCTCTGCATATTTCAATAGCTTCACGTGTGTTTTCTGCTTGCTCAACTTGCCTCCATTGGAAAGCAATTGTACGTAGCAATGCCAACAGGGATACTGGAGATGCTATGAGTATGTCATTTTTCATGGCGAATTCGTGAAGGTCACGCTCGAAATCAAAGGTTATTGCCAATAGAGCCTCAGAAGGTACGAACATTACAACGGCTTCAACATCTCCATCAACCGAGTCCCTGTAACCCTTTGACTTCAACTCCTTGACACGTTCCTTCATAGCACTAGCATGCTCTTGTAGCAGAACTTTACGTGTGGCATCATCAGATTCTTCAATCGATTCTAGGAATTTTTTTCCAGTTGCTTTCGCATCAATTGGAACCTTTCCTCCCCCTGGGATGTTAACGATAAAGTCAGGACGCTTTCCATCTGCTTGAGTATCCTGCTCAAAATAATCGATTCCTTCTCTTAGTCCAGACATTTCTAAAATGTTGGTTAAACTAATTTCTCCCCAGTTTCCTCTAATGTTGGCACTCTTGGTAAGAGCAGTTGACATGATGTTGGCTTCCTTGCCTAATTTTTCCGCACCAGCAATCATTTGTTGAACATGCTGTTTGAGATCCCCATATGCTTGGTTCCTCGCCTTCTCCATTTCTTTGTTTTCAGTCTCTAGCTTCGATATCTGTTGAGATAGCGGTTGAAGTAAATTTTCAATTTCCTTTTTTCTGGATTCTAACTGGTTTTCTGCATCGTTTTGCTGTCTTTCAAAGCGTTCTTTTGCTAGTGTCAGAAATTGTTCATTATTGTTCGCTAGCGCCTTGTTTGCTAGTTCATTGAACTGATTAGAATCAAATCCAGCATCCTTCTCACTTGAGTTTTTCATCGAACGAAGGATTAGCATCTGAATTCCTACTAACACCAGAAATAAAATTCCAAAAACCAGCATTTCTTGAGTTGACATGATTCGTCTTTGGGGCAGGGGTTCTTGAACCCATCCTTTAAGATTAGAAATGTTTGAAGTAATAAGGCCTCGAGCGTACATCATGCGAGTCGAGCAACTAAACGAGGGTATGTGGGCCATGACTTACCTTGTTGTATGCGATTCAACCAAAAAGGCGACTCTAATTGACCCTGTTTGGGATAATCTAAGTGATTACTTGTCTTTGCTGGAAGACCAAGGTCTAGAACTTGAATATGCAATGGCGACACATACTCATGCTGACCACATCACAGGATGCTTCAAGTTGGCTGAGATGACAGGTTGCGAGTATGTCATGTGGAATGATACCCCTTCTCTGGGTGTGACGATTTATGTTGACGAAGAGAGTTCAATTTCAATGGGTGATGTTGATTTCCATTACCACTACGCTCCAGGTCACACTGGAGATTCGATGATTATCGAATGTGGAGATTACATCTTCACGGGTGATTTCCTGTTTACTGGTGACGGTGGAGTTGGACGTGATGATTTGCCTAGTGGCAGAACTCACATGCACTGGCAAGCTTTGGATGTGCTTGAGAGATTTTCAGGTCAAGTGTTAGTCTGCACGGGACACGACCCTCCGGGCACTGATATGCAGACCATGGAATGGAACCGTGAAAATAACCCTGTTTTGAAAATGAAGTCATATGAGGAATATGCAGAATGGCAAGAAACAACTTCTGCCAATCTGGGATATGTCTCAAAAATTAAGACAGCGCTTCCTGCCAATATTTTCGCTGAAATACCAGAGGATGTCCCTTGGATTGATTAATCCTCTAACGGGTTTTCTGGAATTTTTAGAACACCTTCATGCGCGGTAGGCAAATTGTCCAAATCAGTGAACGTAAGGTTGGCACCCGGGCCAATTCCACCTTCAATTCTTTCAGACATTGGACATCGAACATTCAACTGAATTCGTCCACGGTTTCTTGTTAGATCGTAAGATTGTGGATTTAACTTATCAATCGCTTGTTGCTCAAATTGTTTTCGAATTGTCTTTCCATGCCACCACGCATAGCCCCATTGGAATGTAACTCCAACCGCAGTTGCACAATACAATACCATCAGAACAGTTGCAGAGAACAAGATCGTGTTTCCGTCATCTCTTGCCTCGGTCATTAAATCTCGACCAAGTAAGAAAAGAAGTCCAACACCTACAATTGGTGTGAGCATGGAATCCAACCAATCCGCAATCGGAATTATTCTACCTCTTGCAGGGTCTACTAAGACAAGGTTTGATTCTAGTGCAGTAGCTACAATTCCAACGATTCCCAGTAATAGTACATAGAATAGGCCTGCTAGAATGAATTCAGTCATCAAGGAATCAAGACGCAAAGTCCAGTGAATGATCAACCACGAGAAGAGCCCCAGGAATACAACGCGAGGAACCTTGTGGAAGTGTACTGCGATATTGGATGCATCCAGAACTTTAGCATCATTACTGCAATGGTCATTTCCAGCATCAGGGACGTGGATGATTTGTTTTCCAAACCAAGTTTCAAGTAATTTGATTGAATTTATCAAGACTCGTCGGCGAATCAGTAGAACCTCCAAGAGGTATAGAACCGGGATTCCAAGGATAATTATTGGCAATGTGGCAATTGCCACTACTGGGAGAATAAAAATCATCGGAACTAATAAGAAATGAGTAATTGTGAGAGGATACAACATATTTGTTTCATTCAATTTTGCCCTACTGGCTTTGATTCCCAATCTTCGCGATTCTTCGTCGAGGACTTCACGAAAATGCTCTACTTGCATTCCTGAATCTAGAATTTTCTGCACGGTGGCTCGGTAATTTCTCTCTGCAGGTCCAACTCCCAGAATGACTGTTTGATAGAGCAATTTTGCAGGCAGAGCAAGTACTACTGGAAGCGCAAGGATACCTATGGCCCACAACAAATTTCCGATATCGAAACTTGTGGCCATATCCCCCCGTGTAGGTCCACCCCTCAAGAATGTTCATGGAGGGACTAGGTCTGAACTATCGATAATGGCACGGATTGCTGTTACGGACGGTATGGCACCGGCTGCCGTAGCAATCTTGGAAAAAGCTGGTCATGAAGTAGTACTAGGTTACATAGAAAAATCTGATTTATTATCTGGTGCACTCGATGATTTTGATGCTATTATCGTCCGTAGTGCGACGAAGTTAACAGCAGAAATCATTGAGGTTAGCCCAGGATTGTCAGTCATTGCCCGAGCCGGAGTCGGTGTCGATAACATCGACCTTGAAGCGGCTGGGTCAGCAGGAATCATGGTNGTTAATGCTCCAAATGCNTCAACTCAATCTGTTGTCGAATTAACAATTGGTCATCTTNTGGCATCCGTGCGCCATATTCCAAAATCCGACAGAAGTATGCGCCAAGACAAATGGGAGAAGAAGGCAATGAAGGGTACAGAATTATCCGGGAAATGCTTGGGGCTGATTGGATTTGGAAGAATCGCACAAGGTGTTGCAAATGTTGCAAAATCTCTTGGTATGGAAATNCACACTTATGATCCGTACTTGCCACCAAAGGTTGCAAAAGCACAAGGTGCCTATTTACATAAGAAAGTTGACTCACTTTTCAAGACATGTACTCACATATCCGTACACTGTAATCTAACTGATGAAACTCACCATTTAGTTAACGAGAAGCGAATGAAGATGATGCCTGGTAANAATGGCGGGATAGCCTGTGGTAACCACATTGTAAATTGCGCACGTGGTGGTATCGTTGATGAAGAAGCACTCTTATCGGCGTTGGAAAATGGCACAATAACTAGTGCCGCTTTGGATGTGTTTGAAATCGAACCAGTTCCAGCCAAATCTCCTTTAATCCAACACGAGAACTTCCACGGCACTCCACACATCGGCGCAGCTACNTTAGAGGCTCAGCNCAGNGTTGGAATTGATATTGCGCATGAAGTAATTTCAGTGCTTAAAGGACAAAAACCTTCAACATTAGTTAATTCTGATTTCCTTTGATTACGATTTATCGAGTAGTGCGAAGTAAACTAGAGTAATTTCTATCCCGAATAAGACAACAATTACTCCCCATCCTCCTGAAACATCATAATTTACTGTNACATTGAATTCATCAATGAATGACTTGGGATGAATTTGACTTTCGAAGGGCCATGGGTCGTCATCTTCCTCTTCNTCATCTTCAGCCTCCTCGAGTGAGCCAATCATAATGTGGAATTCTTCCCCATCTGGTATCCACTCAAACTTTGAATCCGATGCCGATGTTGGTCCTCCAGCAATGAAATCAATCTTAGAATCACATGAAACNATCTCACCATCTGAATCTCCTCCCAATTTTTCTAAGGAATTGTAATCATCTACCGATATAATTCCAATCCAAACGGTTTTGTCGTCCCATGTAACNTCGACTTCTATATCAAGTAAAGCACTAGCACCTGGGACAGTATCGAATGCTTCCTTAGTTACTCCACAAAGTCCTGCGTCAGGCTTCGGAACATCNGGTATTAATTCCTCTCCAGAATAACCAATTAGCGATGCCAGTAGTAATAATCCCACCACAATGGAGAGTACTGACTTGACTGCGCCCATGGCTAATCGAAGTCAACACTTCTTCATCAATGCATGGTTTCGCGTTATTCAAAAACCTTCGACTTCCTATTGATGACATGGCATCCAGAATACTAATCCATTGCGACTTGGATGCTTTTTTCGCCGCAGTTGAAACTTTGCACCACAACCTAGACCCAAGCATCCCATTAATCCTAGGTTCAGATCCAAAAGATGGTAAGGGAAGAGGAATAGTTTCCACATGTAATTACGCAGCGAGGAAATATGGAATTCGTTCAGCAATGCCGATTGGAGAAGCATGGAGGAGGTGCCCAGGTCCGCCACACGGGCCCGGAAATTATCTTAAATCAACAAGGGGACTTTATTCACGTGCAAGCAGAAAAGTGATGTCAATCCTTTCGGATAATGCAGATAAGTTCGAACAGGCCAGTATCGATGAGGCATATCTTGATGTCACCGAATTTTGCAAAGGGGATTGGGATAAAGCGTTAGCATTTGCAAAGAAACTGCAAACGCAAATTATGGATGAACTAGGACTTTCTACTTCTTTTGGAATAGGCCCTACTCGGATTTTAGCAAAGATGGGAAGCGAGGAAAATAAGCCTGCAGGAATTCACAGAATATTGCCCGACCAAATTGAGGATTTTTTTGCTGGACGTTCTGTTAGAGAAGTTCCCGGAATTGGACCTAAAACTGCAACAAGGCTTGCTGAGTGGGGNATAAGCACAATGTCGGAAGCTGCTGAATNTGGAGAAATAGCGTTGGCAAGATTTACCTCTGAGAGATTTGCATCATGGATGATTAGGGTAATGGAGGGAGAAACCAGCAATGACGTTAGCCCCTTGCGNAGTAGGAAATCTGTGGGTAAGGAGAATACCTTTGAATTCGACCAAATCGATATAGAAAATGTGTTGTCACAATTGTCGGTACTAGTTAGTAAAGTCATGAAGCGAGCGAAAGAAATGGGAGTAGCAGGTAGACTTGGAGAAGTGAAAATACGTTATCAAGGGTTTGAAACACATACCCATGGGCGTTCTATCCCAGTTGCGATGGATGATGAAACCGTATTCATGCGCTTAGCGCACGGATTGTTTGCAGAGAATATTGAGNTGGAGCGACCAGTTAGGCTGATTGGTTTTCGACTGGGAAATTTGGAGATGCCATTAACTCGGCAATCAACTCTAGATGTTGATGAGTAATTATTCCAATTTGTGCATTTGAGTCAATATACTTGCGAACTCATTCAATTCATTTGGGATGTCAATTCCAGAGATCGGTGCATTTAGAGATAATCCGGNATCCTTCTTTTTCCTCCAAGTTGAACCATTGAACTCTTCAATCGNATTNGTCAANTCTCTCAGTTTACCATCATCTGGAGTTCTAGTAGGGAACTCTCTNACATCAACAGCACTTTGACCATACAATGTGCTCGAAATGTGGTGCGTAAAGAATGGACATACAGGTGACAATGCTGACATTAGGTCTCTAACGATTCTATGAATTGTCCACGCAGCATTTGCGTTGCCATCATACAATCTCGATTTCGACATTTCCAACCAGTGACTAGGCAGGATTCCAGTTCCGAATGTTTTCAATGCTTGAGTTGCAGTGTAAATGTCAAGGTTCTTCCAGGCTGTTTCGACTCTATTCATAGTTTCAGCAAATTCTGACAAAATCCAACGATCTTCTACCGANAGTTTAGCCGGTACTGAATCCAAATCCTGGGGTACATCGAATTGGCTAGCAAATCTTGCTACATTGAACAATTTGGTAAGAACACCGAAATATTTAGCCTCGATTTCTTCAGGGTTTATGTGAAAATCATCACCTACTTGCGCATCACATGCTTTCCACAATCTGAAACACTCAGAGCCGATCTTGTTTGCTTTCAACTGCACACTTTTTTCCGGACCTTTAACTCTCCAGGATCCGGTTCTACCGCCTGCACCACACTCTAAAACGCTGTCAGCATCGATTCCATTTCCTAATGATTTGGACATTTTTCTGCCCCATGGGTCCATTCCAAGTCCATCAATCCAAACGTGTTTAAACCCAGGTTTGTCTAACAAGAGTGCACTTTTGAGAAGAGTGTAGTANAACCAAGTTCNNACNATTTCNTTACCTTGNGGGCGNATNGCNGTNGGNAANGCCTTNTCGAANGTGTCCATTTCNTTNANGTANCCCGAGACAAAAAGATTAGAATTACTAGAATCCATCCATGTGTCGAAAACTTTCTCCTCGCCAACAATTTCACCTAAATCGCCTTTCATTTCACCGTACANTCCGATTACTTCGCGTGTTTCTCTATCTAGAACCTCACTATTGTCAGGTGGCGATTGGCGCCATGGTTGAACATAAATCCCTGATGGTGCACAAATTACCTTGGTTCCTTCATCAGCATACCAAATGGGTATTTCTGTGTGATACCACCTTCTTCTGCTGATTGGCCAGTCGATCGAGATGTTCTCCATCCAGTCGAGAAGGAATTGTTTATTCCTCGGCGGATGGAATTCAATGTCTTCGGCTAATTCTCTAATTCGGTCTTGAATGTGAGTTTGACGAACATACCATTCTTTTAGAAGAATAATTTCAACTGGGTTTTTGCCTCGCTCGGAAACAGGAACTTCCTGTTCTTTCTCAATTATTTGATGTATTTTGCCTTCNGTTTCAAGGTATTCAATTACAGATTTTCTTGCTTCAGCGACTTTCATTCCTGAAAATGGACCTGCAATATTTGTCATGCACCCATCCAAATCAATNGCTTGGAAGGGTGTCAATCCCAATTCACGGAATACAGCAACGTCGTTTTGGTCACCGAAAGAACATACCATNAGAATTCCAGAACCGAATTCACTCTTAACAGACGGATGTGTTGAAATTTCAACACTTATCTCTCTTCCATCGACTGGTAGTGGAAGGATTGCTTTCTTGCCGATCAAGTGTTTGTATCTTTCATCATCGGGGTGGACAACCACAATACCGCAAGCGCAAATTAGCTCGGGTCTGGTTGTGGAGATTATGAGTTCCTCTCCGTTATCTGTTTGCCATTTTACATCAACAAGTTTGGTTTTTCTTTGCAATCTTTCAACTTCAGCATCTGCAATAGTTGTTCCCTCGACAGGATCGTAAATATTGGGCCTTAGATCTTCAACGATGGCGCCTCGTTTGAACAATTCTGTGAAAATTGTTTGAGTAACCATGCGGTAATCAGGTGCATCGGTAAGATACTCGTTCGCATAATCCATTGATAGCCCGACTCGGCGAGCGGTGTTTCGCATGGATTGCGTAAATTCTTCGATAGTTTCTTCACATAATTTGAGGAACTCTGCCCGATCATAGGTCTTCATTTTTCTTCCAGTATTCTTTTCCACAGTGAATTCGACATTTATTCCATTTCTGTCGACACCCCAAGGGAATTTGACTTCCTTTCCTAGAAGTCTTTGTGAACGTGCAATTACATCGATCATACTGTACTGAGCTACAGCTCCAATGTGCCAAGTCCCGCTGGGATATGGCGGAGGTGTATCGATTACGAAGATCTCCTTACCAGAGTTTGGATTGAAGCCATATCGCTTGGAATATGCAGCCTCATCTGCATAATGCTCCTCTTGGATTCTCTTCTCTAGGTCGATTGACCATCGCTTGTCGTTTAGTTTAGGAGATGGCATATTGCTCACCGGCCCTGCGTGCGTTATCCTCACAGGTCCGATTGTTGCTGATGGGTCTCACTTTTGAAGTGATTGGATGACCATGATGGGTATGCTTTCAAATGGTCTAAGCGTGACGGGACACCGGGGGGGCATAATGTCCGAAGATGAGTCTGGGCCGAAAGATGACTCTTCATCGCTACAGGATAAACTGTCGCGAATCTTTGGTCACGGTCAAGAAAAGCTCCGTGGGAGCGTTAAAGATTGGAATGCAAGAAAGACCCTTGATGCAGTATTAGATGCACCCAAATCACTTCAAAGGGAGTGGCAAAAGCATGGTTCTACTGGCATATTAACCAAGTTCCCCATTTTCATGGTAGTCGTCTGTTTGATGATATCTTGCTTCTTTGCCTACCATTCTGGTTTCGTAGATGGGACTTCGATAAAACCTGGCGACGACCCTTCATTAAATGTCAATGGAAGTTTAGATGTCTACTTGCCAGAAGGTTCTCCTGTATTGGAAAGCATCAAGGAAGTCGAAGAAAATTGGTCGACTAATGTAATGATTATCTACATTGATTCTCCGGAGAAGCCTATTGATGATAGGCGTATTTTGCAAGAGATGTCCTATGTTGAAAAACAATTGAATCCGAGGCTTTCTGACCCTACTGATGACGTTATTTACGCGCTATCTTTGTCCACAGTCGTCAAGGAAGTTAATTCTAGTCTTCCCCGTATTCAGGATGCTTTCGTGGACCAATTAGCTGCAAGCGTTTGTCCTCCTAATGACGAGAATTGTATCGGCTACACTGCTGCTGATTTGGTAAAGGATGTGCTCGATGTAGGAGACCCAATTTGGGGTAATTACAGTATTCCTTCTCAAACGACCATTGATACGATTGTCAATGAAATGTACGAGGACGATGGTTCTCCTTCGCCTGGTTTAGATAAGATGGCAAGAGATACAGACGGGGATGGATTCTTGGATAAAGCTGTA
>PBGS01000048.1 GCA_002720115.1 Methanobacteriota archaeon | reverse complement strand
GCTTTCAGCGAACAGTGGAGAGGCTTTGCGGATAGTGTGGTAGACTTGATGGATGCTAGAGAGGGGTTCAAGAGAAGAGGTGAAGCATACGGCCTTCTCCCTCTACTTCATAAGGCAAAAAGTGACAATCAATATACAGAGGTTGGTGACAAGACACATTGGTGGATGCACGACCTCAAGTATAAAATCAGACCTAATCTGGATTGGTCGTTAAAGTGTGGCATCAGTGAAGAAGGAAAGTCTTACATGCGACTGGAAGCAAACGTGCATGTAGATGTTAATGGTAAGATTTCAAAGAGTGTCCATTATTCCGATGGAACTGACCATGATATTCGCATTCCTGTTCCGTTAATGTGGCACAGACATTTACTACAGATTGGTCAATCTGTGGTGAACAACAAGATTGTTTTGTCTGTCCGCCCACTTGGTATGCACGGTGATGTAGAAGGCTTTGCCGCCAAGGTTGCTAGTAAAGGACTAAAGTCATGGGATTGGAAGGTTGAGGACGTATACCTTGGTAAGTTCTTAGACACTGTGCAAATTTGTAAGTCAAGACTACACATTCAGTCAGTTGCAAAACGTAAGGCATCATCTGAATTTACTGATGAGATGCTGGCGAGTTTCGACTAATGAAAAAACGTATCAAAGAGGTAAAACGTATCGTCAAAAATGAGGGGCTTGATATTATCAACATCAAGCAAGGTAAACACCTCAGTCTAACTGTTACTGACGGGTCAGTGGTATTTAGTGTGACTACTCCATTCACCCCGTCATGCAGTAGGACGTTTCTTCAAATGCGTTCTGATTTAAGGAGAGGTATCCGTGAAGCGAAAGCAAAACCCTATAGCTAAACTTTTAGTTAGCCCGTTGTTCAGAAAAAGAATTGTCAAAAAACAAAAAGGAAAGGGCAGTTATGAAAGAAAAGAAAAGCACCGAAAAAATAAAGAGAAGGTTACAGAATATGAGATATAAAAATATAACCGTGTTTACTGGGGCTGGTGTATCAGCCGACAGTGGGCTTCCAACATTCCGCGAACCAAATGGACTGTGGGATTATCATAACCCAGATATTGTTTCGAACAGTGATGGTTTTGAACTTAACCGTGAAGAGTTTATGAACTTCTGGGATACAGTCAGGGGCGAGTTCCTCAGTGAGAACTTCAAACCAAACAAGGCACATGAGTTGCTTGCCCGTTGGGAATACATTCAAACTTCAATAGGCGGTGAGTTCAACCTAATCACAACCAATGTGGATAACTTACATGACTTGGCTGGTTCCAGTGACCCCATCAAAATACACGGGGATATCTTGGCTGATGGTCGTGAATACGAGTATGTGGTAGAAGGTCAGTTGTTTAGTTGGAAGATGCCAGACGTTGTTTTATTTGGGGACACAACAAAGAGACAGAAAGATATGTGGGACGCTGTTGATAAAACAGACCTGTTTGTTTGTGTTGGCTCGTCATGTTCCCTTGGTGAGGGGGCCGTTGTACAAGCCGCAAAACGTAATGGTGCTGTAACAGTTGAGATAAATCCTAATCCAACATACACAAACTTTGATGTCGTCATTGAGAAATCTGCAACAGAAGGCATAGCAGATTTATCAACATTAGTTATGGGTGCAAAAGGATGAAAAGCAAAATACAATTAAGGTATGTTTTGGCGCGAGATAAATTCCGCAAGAAGCATGGTAAATTTGATATAAAAAATATAGGAGAAGGTGCTAATCATGAACTGGTCGGAGACATGCTTAAGCTGGCCTACCATTTCGGAGAATGGCGAGGTCAACATAGGCGTAACCTCAAGAGTAGAAACTACCAGACAACCTACCGCATTAAAAACCGCGAGAAGGTGCGAACATATCAGAGGGACTACAAGAGGAAAATTCGTGGACACAAGACCACAATGTACACATATAGATTGTCATAAAAAATCTGATGCAACAATAAATGACTATCATTATTGTGCATATCACGCACTACAAAAACAACTTGAAGAGCGGGGCGCGTGAATGTCGCCCCCTTTTTTTTATTATTAACTTGTCAGTAGGAGAAATACGGATGAGTGTTTGCAAACAATGTATAAAACGTAGGGGTGAAATCAACTGGCAAAACTACCCTTACATACGCCCTCACCTTCTTTGGTTAGATGACAATGGTATATATCACTTCTATCCAGAGTATGAGAATGTAACATATTGCAGAAAGGAAGTTGTTTTAAATACAGCAATGTTCAACCATAACTGTGGATATATTCCAGAGGGTGTGTCTTAAAGACGCAAAGTTAAAATGAAGGAGAAAACAGATGCCTAAGTACAAAGTAACCGCCACGATGGACGTGGGATATGAACTAATCGTAGAAGCACCTGATGAGGATACAGCTTGGGAGATTGCCAAGGATACAGACGATATGTCTCAGTGGGTCAAAGCAGATGATGGTCACGACTGGACTATGGAAGATGTTTGGGAGATGAAAGATGAATAACTTATATAAACTGGTCATGGACAGTAAGCATAATCCATTGCGAAACATTCCAGACATAAATACAAGACACATGATTATGCAAGTGCTGGCATGGATGTGGTGCATCATATTCAGTATGTATCTGGGTAGCATTGTTGCCTTTGGCATCAGTGCCATGATACATGCAGTTGTGATAGCAGGTGTGTTCATTACAGTGGGTGTGTTTGAGACAGCCAAGCGTAGGCCACAGTATTTTGGTGGACTGGGCCGTGGTGCAGGTGGAGAGCATGAGTAAGTGTGAAGACTGCACATACGATGAACGTGGTATACTAACACATACCTGTGGCCCTTGTGAAGAAGAAGCTATCAAGGCACGGATTAAGTGGTGGCAGGATGGCAAGAGAAAATTAAGGGAGAAAGACCACGATGGATAAACTATTGAGAAAGCTAGGATTAAAGGATGATTATGGCTACTGTGACCCAAGCATTGTTGGGTTCATTGTAATCTGGTCTGCATTTGGTTACATGTTCTATGCTGTCATAGTTGGGATTATAGAAAGGATAATGGGGTGAAAGAGTTTGCGTTAGTTATAAGTATGTGGGGTCATACAGGTGTGGAGTGGGAATTTGTTGGCAATCAATCTATTATGAGAGAAACCCTAACACAAGAACAGTGTGAGTTTTTTGCACATGAAGAAATGTGGAGTCACGATAACCAGAACAAGTATTATAAGATACTTATTCAGTGCTATCCAACTGATTGTGCAGGTAAGGATGAGTGTTGAAACAATTATCTATACAACTAAAGATACAGTAAGTTGTACAGGTGAATTAAATGACCACCCTCTAGTTTATTACTCTGTTCCTGAAACAGGGTATGTAACTTGCGGATACTGCGATTTAAAATTTGCAAAGCAAGGAGTACAAGCAGATGACAAAAGGAGTTACGATAGAACTTGAGAGGTGGAACGGTGAAGTAGGCCGTTGTCAGAAAGACCACATTGTAAAATTACAAGAGAATGGTTTTGGTTTTTGTGTTGAGTGTGCTAATGAAATAGATGGCTACTCTACACTATATGTAGCACCAAAAGGTTTTGAAACCCCCGGTGCGCCAACNGATTAAATAGTAGTGGAGTAGTTAATGACTGATTGGAAGAGTGTAAATGATGAGATGCCTGAGATTGGTCAGAGGGTAGAGTTTTTCTTTGCCCCAAAACCCGACTTTATTATTGAGGATACTGGCATCTTTCGAGGTTACTATGTAGATGAAGACGGTAAAGAGTGGAAGGATATGCACATCTTTACTGGTGATAGTGGTGGCTGGTTAACTGGTGACGTTACTCACTGGAAGCCACTTCAACAAAAAGAAGAATAGTAAGGGGTAAAAAATGTTAGATTTGATAAAATTTCAAGATGGTCATTATGAAGCAATTACTGAACTTGCGGATGGAAGCGTGGAGATGAGGACAGCCACTAAAAAAGAGATTGAACGCTTTGAATGGTTTGAANCGCAACCAGATAACGGACGTAACTGGATGCCTGTATTTGGCAATATTTCAACAGACTAAAAACGAGGAGAAAAAGAAAAGGGCGGCTCAGTTAATTCCTAAAACCGCCCTAATCCGTCAGTAGGTAGTATGGGTAATGCAAAACCCATACCAATAATATACTGTGTGCAACGCCCCACATCAAGCCCAAAGAATAAAGCGAGTACGCTAAATATATCTGGCGTACTTGCCCATCACTTTTTCTAATTCATTTAATGCATCTCTTAACATAACCAGACCGTGTCTTCGGACACCGCCACCATATTTCTTTTGTTGTTCTCTCATACTTTCATCGTACACCACAACATTACGCATGACAGATAGATAATCAGGTGATGTCTTTGATTTAATAAAGTCTTCTACCTTCCCTAAAACCAACCGCGCTTCTGCTTGTTTATTAGATATGACAGGCTTACTTGTCCCAACTCTCATTTTTCCTATTTGACTTACAACATGAGGGGATGCTTGTGCCATTAAAGCAAGGTTGTAATACCAGTTTGCCGCGCCGTGCTGTGCGATAGTTACCTTTCCATCCAACATGTATCGGTCAATGGTTCTTTGGTCAACCCTTCTCATGCGGGATTTTGTTTTATCCGCCCATTCAACACGCATAACACCAGAAGGTGTGTGAACAAACTTGTCTTTAGACTTCTTCGTACTCATGGAAGTGTGCCGTTTCTTCATCGTATGTGTATAAAACCTGACCGCGCTTACCAATGACATCCTCGTATCTTGACTTAGCTATCCGTGCGGCAGTGATGCTATTGTTTCTGTGAATAATAAGACCAAGGTCTGCTTTATTATACCACATTGCAGATTGTTCTATGTCATACAAAGTTGGTATCTCCACATTACCGTCCTTATCTTTGTTAATTTTTCTAGGGTGTGCAACCACTATGATATGAACATTGTGCTTTGATGCAAACCTTTTGAGGTTTTTTATAANCCAGCCAATGTAAATTGTCATACTCTCCCCCTCAGTGTTATGTTCCATTTCATTGAAGGGGTCTATAATAATTACATCGCAGTCTTGCTGTACGACAGACGCTGACATCTTTTCGAGAAGCCAATTTATATCCACACTATCTTCCCAGCTTGGATATATAACTCTAAAATGCCTATCCAGCCACAGATTAAACTCTTTTAAGTCAGCATCACTGACATAATTTGTATGAGTTGGTGCAATTTTATTTTTATATTCCCAAAACCACCACTTACGCAAAGCCCTGAGGTGGTCTGTCTGCGGTGCTTGTTCAAAAGAAGCAAAGCAAACACGCATGTCGTGGCTCTTTACCAACTTACACATCATATGATTGAGGAAGGTTGATTTACCTGAGGAAGGGACACCTGTAACAACTGTAAAATCACCANGCCTTAACTTAAAATGATAGTCAAGAGACCCCATCCCAAGATTATATACTGGTCTCTCGTCTATCTCTGGCAGTTCATCAAATCTGTAAACACCATCAACTGGAAACCATTTAGCCCTTGCTATAGTTTCTGTAATCCCCTTCTCCCCATATAACTTGAGGGCATCGTTCAGGTCTTTACAATTTTTGGGGTACGAAACAAACTTGCATCTTGTCTTGCCAAGCCTGATAGCTAAGTCATCCCTCAGAACCTGACCATTTGTGTCACCATCAGTGCAAAGAATAATTTCTTTGCAGTCTTCAAGTAACTCCATAATGTCTCTTATGTATGAATATTTATGGGAAACACTGTCACGTTCAGGCTCTATATTTTTTGATGGCGCACCATCGGGTACAGATATTGAACGAACAAACCCACACTGAACTGCGGCTATGCAATCCCATTCACCCTCTGTTATAATGACTGGTAAATGTTGGATGCTATCATCCAGCAGGACGTCCCTGTTCCAAACAACCTTTTCGCCACCCTTGTCCTGTGACCAAGACGGAAAGTTACTGGCACCTAAATAGTTTTTATACTTGTGATTAACTGTCTTGCCGTCCCTTAGATAGGGTAAGGCAATAACTTCAGTACCATGTTGACTTGAGGTGTAGACCCCTAGATTTATTGCGGTCTCTACGTCCAGACCTCGCTCCGCTATATAATCTGTTGCTTGTTCTGTTAGCGTCATCGAATCCTGACCGCCATCCACAGTTATGGCAGATGACATATATATCTCCTTCCTCTGGGTGACGAACACCCAGACACCTATCTGACTTCTTTCTTCTGCTGTCCGAACACTTTGGACATCTACATCTTCTCCAACCACTAAATGTTCCGCTTTGTAGTAAGTCGTCTAACTCAGTACTAAACGCTTTGTGATGGTCTAAAAACCTATCAACCACTGACATTAAAAACTATCCCAATCCTTTTTAAAGACTGCCGTATCAGAAGTGTCCTTTACCTCAAGCCAATTTTCCCAATGCCCTTCAGATAAAAACTTCTTTGGGTTATAAACAAACTGACCATCAGACTTCTCAGCACCATAGTTTTTTGCGGCAGTCAGTAACTGGTCAATGGTTGCACCAGACTTTATGGCAGTCGCGTATGCACCATGTGCGGAACTCCTACCAGTTTTAGGCCAACGCCTTGGCTTACCATTCTCCATCATNCCTGATGNGTACGCCGCCCAAAACTCATCCCAGCCAGCTATATTATTTCTTTCTTTATTATTTATTTCTTCTTTATGTGTCAACTTCTGTGCGTCAGGTGTGTCACTTCTGTGTCCGTTAGATTGATATTCTTCATAATTACAAACGGTTACATGTGTCAATCCTGATGTCACCTCTGTGACAATCATGTGGCATGATTCAAGACGTTTAAGGAACCTTGAAACCTTCTTAACATCCCAATTAACATGGATGCATATGTGTCTGAGACTGGTAAAGAAACAACCCCTGCTTACCTTCAACAACTGACCGTTAATGTAGGTTTCAGTGTCGGCCCACGCGGCCCTCTCAATAATAGAAAGCCACACGATACGTTCATCGTTGTCTTTAAGAACGGGGTTATCCATCCAACCCCTATGCATTTTGTAATATCCACCCGACTTCATAGCCCATCAATAAAAGAAGGGTGGGAACCTGTCAAGCACCCACCCTTTATTTTATACGCCGCAACTGCCGCCGTGTTGCGTGATATCACATATGTCATGGGTCTCCAAGGCTTCCTCAAATTCTGTTCCCAGCTTTTCTACAGCTTCCTTATAGGGTACAGAAGTTAAAGGCTGACCGCCTCGCGCACCGTCAGGGTAGCATGTAAACCCTCGAAGACCGTGGGCATACTTGGCAAGAGTGTCTGCAAACTGTTCAACAGTATCCTCATTGTTTAAGGGTGAACCCCATGAAGGCAGATTGATTGTAGACGATATTGACATGTCCACATAAGACTGAACATCAAACTGAAACTTCATCCGGCGTTCGTAGTCTTCAGCCAAATCAATCGCAGACTCAATCTTGTTAGGGTCTGCACCATAAACATCAATCATCTCTTGCGCGGCGGCATCGACCACATACTGAAAGTGCCATCGATTGTTTTTAAGATAACGGCGTTTGTATGCGACAGCAAAAATTGGCTCGACACCTGTCGTGGTGCCAGCAATAATTCCAATAGTTCCTGTAGGTGCTACCGCACGTTTGGCGATGGGACGAGAGATACCTAACTCATCTGCAAACTTGTCTGATGTACCATTGGAAACATCCTGATAGACCTTAAGCCATCGATGCAGTTCATCTGTTACCTCGTACTTTTCATTACGGGCAATCAACCACTCATGCAATCCCATCAAACCAAGACCGAGACGGCGGTTCTTCTCCCGTGTCTCGTAAATCTTTTCATATGGAAGCTGTGCCACGATAGTTCCGCAAATCAAAAACTTGGTAACCAAATTCACAATACTATTTAACTGGTCAATGTTATCTATTCTAGCGAAGTTCAAGCTGGCTAGGTTACATAAGTCTGAGTCATCTGCGCTAGTTACTTCTGTGCAAGCGTTGCGTAGTGTTTCGTTTTCTTTATCGAAGAAGTTAAAAGAAAATCCCGGCTCTGCTGTTGACAAAGCCTGACGACAGTTCTTCATAAACACATCGCCGACCTCACCTGTGCGCCAATAATTCAATAACCAGTCAGTGTCATAATTCACACTGATGTTTGTCATATCCAGTGGTGCAGGAAAATTAAAGTCATCTTGCTTTGCATCAAATAATGTATAGCCAGAGTTACCGATAGGCATGTCTTGCCAGTTCTTTGCATTAAGAAAGTCTTGGATATCGCCATGCTTCCAGTTGAGAGAGGCGTATATAGCAGAGCGGCGTGACCCACCCTGCATTACTGACCGACCAATCTCATTAATCATACGCATTTTAGTGACTGCACCTGACGCAGTTCCACCAGTTCCGCCAAGTGCCGACCCTGCTGGACGGTATATTGAGTAGTCAATACCTATTCCACCACCAGTCATGAGACATGACTCTGCTTTCCAAGACAGATTGGCCCAGTCTTCTCGCGTATCTTCTTCAGCCCGTAATAAGAAACAGTTATTAAAAAATTTATTTTTGCGACCAGCATAATAAAGGTAACGACCTCCAGCCACCCAACGAAGATTTGTAAGGTGGTCAGTCAACTCGTCTTTTTCATCTTGAGGCATCATGTCACGACACACATCCTCTACCAAGGTACGGGCAAGTTCAGCCCATGTGGTTGCATTCTCATGTGCGTACTTTGTATTAAAGATGTCCTCAGAAAATTTCGTCCGAAACATCGGGTTCTTGTTCGACTTCCATGTCATCAGTCAGTTTCCTTCCTTGCTTGGCAAATGTATCTCGCCATTCTATTAACGATTTCTTTGCTTCAACATCCCCCTTGGCGAGGCGTTTGGCAAAAATAACAACAGCTTCCTCTGGTATGGTTGCGGCATCACAAACTTCACGGAAGTCACTTCCCCCACCAAGAAGCCATTCAATAGCTTCTCGCTTTACTTGTTCGTGTTTCCACTCAGGCCATGAGGGATTTATAGAGCGTCCAAGTCCTGCGGCGTCAAGCAATGCTTGTAGGACTACCGCTCTCCACATTCTGTTTATGCTTTCTAGCGAGACCCCAGTCAACTATTATCTCCAGTGCATCAGAGACTGAACGGGCAACGGCAACAGAACAACCGTCATCAGTAAGTCTCTTGTGTAAATCTATTTGCGCTGGAGATAGCCTTCCTGTTTCTGTCTTCACTTCAAGGCCATAATAAAAGCCTTGGTATACTAGCTGAATATCAGGCCACCCTGCCTGAAGCCCAGCCTTTTTTAGTTTAGCACCTCTTACCCTACCACCGCCACCAGCAGGGAAGGCTGTGAACAAAACTTTTTTCTTCAACTTCTTGCGAAGCATGTCAACTATATCAGTCTGTAAGTTAAGTTCAGGCTCTCGCCTAATTAACTTCTTACGAGTTTTGTTCACTTTTCGTTCTGCTTTCATAAAAAAAATTATATAATAATACCATTGATAAGTGAATCTACTTGACAGAAACGGCTACCTGTGGCACATATACAATATGAAACTTAGCAAAGAAATATTACCAGAGTCCGTCAAGCGTTATCTGCACTCAGAAAACTATGATTCTGGTTCTATACCAACGGACATAAGCGCGACCAGACTTAAGGATAGCCCAAGGGTCAATAGGCTATATAAATTACACTACAAGGATATCCAGCCAGACTATCTAAAGCGTGGCTTTGCTAAACTAGGTGAGGCATGGCATGGATATATGGAACAGTATGCACCTAGCGACTGGATATGTGAACGAAGATTTTATGCAAGTGCTGGTGACAAGTTAATCTCTGGTGCAATAGATGCACTTGAGCCGTGTGATGGCGGCTTTAATATTTGGGATTATAAGGTGATGACAGCCTACAAAGCGCAGACGGAACTCAAGGAGTTTGAAGCGCAACTAAATATATATGCATATATACTTAGGCAAAACGACATGCAACCCAAAAGGCTTTTTATCAGTGGACTTATCAGAGACTGGTCTGATAGGCGTGTTACAGGTCAATACCCTGACACGATGTTCCCTGTTTTTGAATTACCACTTTGGTGTGAAGAACAAACGGAGAAGNATATAAATGAAAGAATACAGGCTCACTTTACCGAAGACATTCCCCTCTGCACAGATGAAGAACGATGGATGTCAAGTCCAAAATTTGCAGTCGTATCTAAAAAAACTGGGAAAGCCCTACGGGTTTTTGACACAGAAGAACAAGCACTCAGTTTCCAAACCAAATCACCCGTAGTAATAGAGAAGAGAGAGGCAGAACCAATAAGATGTCAGAGGTTCTGTGAGGTGTCAGAGTTTTGTGAACAATATCAATCAGAGTTATTTACTAAAGAGGTTATAGGTCATGACAAATAAGATAGAGGACATATTAAAAAAGATGTCAAACCTTGAAGAAGGTAAGGTGGACATCAAGGGCAAGGAGTATTCAACCGTCCCTCTGCGAGTTGAATTATTCAGAGCCAATATGGATGCTATTGATGTTGAGTCTGTGGCCTCTATCTTTACTAAAGTCGTGTTCAAGGAAAACAAAGTTATTACTAGGGCATACTTGGCAGAACAGGTTGATGTTATCTTCACAGAAGAAGGAAAAGAAATAGTACAGATGAAGAACGTCAAGTCTGTCGGAACCTCAGAAGAGGACCGTGATGCACATCGCATAAATCAAACCAGTGCGGTAGAAAATAGTGAGACAAGTGCTGTGGGCCGTATGCTTGCTAACCTTGGCTTACATGGTGGACAAATAGCATCTGCTGAAGAGGTCAGTGATGCTTTGGATACCCAGAGAGTGATTGGCCTAACGCCAAAGAACATGAACGAGAAAAAATTTCTTAGGTTGGCTGGTAACTGTAAGACAGTTGAAGATGTTAACAAACTACTTATTCAGCAAAAGGGTTTTTTTGACGACCTAAAAAAGACAAACGTCAAAACATTTAAGGACTTAAAGCTGGAAGTAGAAAAACTTAGGAAGAAATTGTCAGGAAAAGAAGGAGAGGTCCAATGACTGAATACGACAATAACTTAAGTGGTGCTTTGTTTAGAAACAAAGATAAATTTAGCAATGATGGAGAGGTGGTTCATGGAAAAGAAAAGCACCCAGACTACACTGGCAATGCAGAGGTAGACGGCATCAAGTATAACATTGCTGGCTGGATGCAAAAGTCACAAAAGGGTATGAGTTATATGAAGCTAAAACTTAGTATACCTCAACCTCAGGGTAGCAACATGCCATCATCACCACCGATATCACAAAAAGAACAGCCATTAGATGATGAGATTCCGTTCTAAGAAAGTTCGTAATCAAAAACACCTAAACAGGGTGAGGCGACTTCCCTGTTTAGTGTGTTCTTCCCCACCTCAAAATCATGCACATCACATACAGTTCGCAGAACAAAGAGGATTTGGTCAGAAGGTAGGCGACCAATGGGTTGTCCCCCTATGTGATGTGTGTCACCATAAGTTACACACTGCAAAAGAAGGTGAAAAATTGTTTTGGGTTTTTGAGGGGGTTGATGGATTGAAAGTGGCTGAAGATTTGTGGAGACAAACAAATGAGACAGATGACAAACACAAAAACCTATAATCTTAGGTTACCTATAAGAGAGTATCAAGTGTTGGCAAAAATATCTCACGACCAAACTAAGAACCAAGGAAAATTTATATCTGTTGCAGAGTTGATAAGAGATGCATACAGGGCGCAGTACTACGAGGAACTAGATGAGGCGTGACGGTTCTTATATTAAGCAGTCATACCCAGATAATACATTCTATCTTGTAAAGAGTCTTATTGATAAGATGAATGAACAACAGATTACAGCTAGGGATATGTGTAAGAAGGCGGGTGTAAGTGACCCATCAATAATAACAAAGTGGAAGTATAATCGCAGACCTAGTATAGAAATACTAAGGGCTTGCTTTAATGTGTTGGGGTATGAACTATCAGTAAAGAGGATGAGTAATGAAGCCAGTACCACGCGAGGCGTTCACAAAAGTTAGTGGGTTTGAAGCAAAGAAACATGCAATACGTCAGACCACAGATGGTCTGTGGCAGTTGACACTAACAGTACATGAGTTTGGCGCGGCTGATTGGCTGGTCTTTGCACCTATGGGTACGCCATTGGCTATTGGTTTGAAGGCTTTGGATTACGATAACCCAGAACAATCAACAAACGAAGACCCTAGAAAAAAATATATACAGCGTTCTGTTATGATGTGTAAGAACGAAAAATTTCAAAAGTACCTTGAGGAACGTGCCTCAGAAGAGGGGTTCTATAATTGGGGTATGCAAGATGTAGAAGTGGAGACAGCAAATGCCCTTAGAACTTTTCTTGGTATCAGTTCTCGTTCTGAGTTGGCTCATGTGGAAAGGGATGATGTAAGGTTCCAGTTAGACGAACTGGTGAATGAATTTAAAAGTTGGTTGGCACAAACCGGGAACGCAGGTTAACTGACTTTATACATTTACTAGTTAATAATATCGAGGGACAGGGTCTAGCCACGGTCAGTCTGGCCCAACACACTGTCCCTCTATCGCTAGTCTTATCCTTCTTCAGGCTAGTGTTCTAGCGACTATCCAAACTATACCAAATTATAAAGGAACAGACAACTTAATAAAACGCTCAGAAATTCTCTGTGCGCGATTCGGGGTCTGCTTTGCCCATCTCGAATCGAGAATCTCGGTTGCTACGTTTTCCCATTCGCCGTTTTCCGCAAACGCAATCGTTTTTTTGAACTGACTCAATCTTGGTCTCCCAAGTTGAAAGCACATGTTCGCAAAACATCTCTGCGCTTCTTCTGGATAATCGTCCCAGCCTTTGAATATTAGTGTACAATCTGCTATGCATGTCGCTATATCCTGTTCAAAAACTTCTTTAACACGGTGAAATGCTACGCTTGTTCCCAAGTCTTTACCAAACTCAGGGTCACCCCTCACTATTAAATGACCGATTCCAAATGTAGGGTGTCCCTCTGAACAGAGGTATATCTCTTCCTTACACCCTTCATCTAGTGTCAGTTCTTCCCTTAGTAATTCTATATCCATCTTCTTCTCTCCTGACTGGTGACTTGTAAGGCACTCTACGCCTTCTATTCCTCAGTCTTCCGAAATCGAAATATCTTTTTAACCTATTGCGCCGCGCCTGACTAGCTGTTGTTCTTTGTGAATGGTCAAATACCATATCACTTCTTCTTCTTTTTTATCACGGACCTTAAGGTCTTTGCCTGTTTTGCGTGTAACCTTGATGCTTTACGCAAACCAGACACAACCTTCTTTACTTTAGCTTTGACTCGTCTATCCACGTTATCTTCCCTTCGCTTCTCTTCCTAAGTAGATGCCATACACACCTGTCATTACACCCATAATAACAGATACGAACGCTGACTGCTGTGTTGTTGGGTCTTCAAGATTCATAAACCACTCAGCACATCTCCACGACATAGCCACAGAAGCAATCATGGTTAGCTTTGCAGTAATATTAAGCTGTAAATATTTTTTCCACCAATCAACCATTATCTCTTACCAAAAAATTTTGTTGCTGACCTCACCGCGAATGACGCAGATACAATAACCCCTAAGGTATACTGATAGTAATCGGGCATGGCTTCCAATGCGGCAAAGCCGTTAGACACTATCTCCCTACCCCAGTCACCACAGAAGGCTAATATAAGGGGAATGCTAAAAAGCACCGTTAACCACTCGTCTTTCCACGAATTTACCGAACCCTTTGCCATTACCTTTTCCCAGCTTGCTTCGCTGGTGGCGGCTACTTTCATAATTTCTGCTTCGGCTTCAGCCTTTGCAATCCTTGTCTTGGCGACAGCGGCTTTCTCTTCGGCCTTTCCCTTTAACCAAGAGCCAGCTAGGTCACCCACTATGGGTAATATAGCCTGTATCATTCTTCCATAAACTCCAATATATTCCCGTCTTCCATCTTAACTTTCATTTCTTTGCACGACCACTTCTCATCAGAACCAGTGTTTCTTTTTATCTTTCTTCTAACTGACAAGCATTCTGATAATGACTGGTAAGGGGTATATTCTACCTTCTCACCACTCATTACCAACAGCAAAACAAATGTTAACTCAACCACCATTTCTCATCTTCTCTATGTTTTCTTCTATGGTTGTTATGCGTTTCTCAAAGAAGTCCAGTGTTAATTTCTGTTGTTGGTCATAGGGTGCTTGACCATTTTCTATTTGACTCTGTAGTTTTTCTAACTCACCAGCCAAATGTTCTATAAGCATGAACTGTTCTGAGTCCGCTGGCAGTGAACCCATCTCACCGCGAGGCCATTTAATTCTAAAGTCTGTGTTCTGTTCTAGGTCAGACTTCATCATGGTCTGATTTGTTTCAAGTGTGTTCAGTCGTTCTATTAATCCAAAGTATGCCCAAGTTGCTAGGCTTGCCGCCGCAACCATGCTAATTATATTTCTTAGAGGTAGGGCTACCTCAGTGTTTTCATTTACACTCTGAGGTTGGCGGCTCATGTAAACTCACTAAATTCTTTATGTACACCGCTGTCCTCACCTTTGTCACATTTAGAACCGCGAACCTCTGCGAACGGCATCTCTTCAAGTATTCTTTCGGACATATCTTCAATGCGTTCCTGACACTGTGCTACTTCTTTGTATGGACCCAGTGAGTCCTCTGCCACAACACACTGTGGGCCGTTAATAGATATCCAACAAAATAAAATTGATGCGTAAAACATTATTGTAACCTTCTTATTCTTTCCTTTATCTTTACCATCCTTTTTACCACCCTGTTTCTTTGTCTTATTAACTGGTCAATACGTTTTTGTTTGGTATCCGGGTCATCGCCGGATGCGCGAACTCCAGATATTCTATCACTTATGTTGTTTAACTGTTGATACATCGTGTTAAGCGTTGACCTCACAGATATAAGGCCACGATTATCTAACCGCATATCTCTGGCTTCCTCATAGTTGCCTTCCTCTCGCAACCTGTTGATGCCACGAACAACTTCGTCAGCCTCTCGTTTTAATTCGTAGAAGTCAGTCATGTACTGGTTTGCTGGGTCAGTTCCTTGCGGTTTTACAAACCGAGACAGACCTAAAACATTAGCAAAGTCTGCTGGTATACTATCTCCAAAGACACCAGATGGCTTAGATGGTATGGCACCAAACGCCCCAAGTATAGCATCCATACCAGCGTAAACATATTGACCCATAGAACCAATATAACCATTGATAAGTTGTTCTACTTCAATAGGACTGATGCCTACATACTGACTAATGTTGCCCACCATCTTAGCAAACTCAGATGTGTTTGAATATGCCCTCTGCTTTGTAGGTAACCCACGAACACCCATACTTTCTAATTCACGACCACGGAAAAAGTCGCGGTTTGTGGCTACCTCGATAACAGGTTTTATTGCCTGAGGGATAGGGTTGAACGAGAAGGTGTTTAAAAGGGTTTGTGTCACACCGTCAGCAACTAGTTGTCCGTCTCTTTTTCTTATTCCGTCAATGATAAGTTCGGGTATTGTGGAGAAGATTGCGCCAATCTCGAACGGTTTAGGAAGAAGAAACTTTTTGTCACCTATATAAAAAATATAGTAATTAAGTTTTCTGTGCAGGGGTTCTTGGTCCCACTCGTCATGTGATGATGCCGCCGCGTAGTATGCCATTGATAGCGCGAACATCCCCATGCCTTTTCTTATTGTGCTTTTAGCGTCAGCCTCCACACCAAATGCAGTGCCAGTTCTATACAAACCCTGAAGTCTTGCATTTAGGAATGGAACAAGGGGAACCAGTGTAGCTACTGTCATGCCAAGTGCATCATTAGGATTTCCCTTTCGACTATAATTTATAAGGTTCAAGGCTTCATAAGCGGCATCAGCTTTGGACATTCCAGAGTCTCTAAGTCGCCTGTATATACCCTCTCTTGTTGCGTTCTCCGTGGCTTCACCACCTGTGTTAATCGCATCAATTAAATCCGCACCTTTATCTAGGGCGAACTGCATCATGGACTCTAGCTTTTTGTCAGAGTCTATGATTTCATAGCCCTGATGTCTTCGATAGAACCGCTTCATTTTTTTGGAGAAGTCTTTATTATCTCCAAATGTGTAACCACCAAAGCCAGCCAAAGTCTTCATTTCTTGGACTGTTTCTGTGTCTTTTAAAGCGTTCTTTAGTCCGATTGCACTATCAACTATAGGACGTATTGGTGCATCAACCGTCACATAACCAGCCATGTCGCCGCGTAAAAAGTTAGCTAGCATAAATGGTGGAGTCATTGTAATTGCGCTTCTAAAGAAACGACCTACGTCCTGCATACGAGCAAATATTCCTTGTATTTGTATAGGTGTAAATGACCTCATTGCCTGAAGTAGTTCACCATCACTACCCACATCATAAAACCTAGTCTTCCCGTTTTCCCTATAGGTAAGATGGTTGTTGTTGTTTGTAGCTTCAGAAGAAGTTATGTGTCGGGGTTGGTCAACCTCATCATACAAACCCTGACGTTTCATTTCCTCTGTTAGTTTTACAATTCTTTGTGTGGCTAGGTTTTGATATCCAGCGTTAACCAATGCATTAACATTTTTGTAAACATTTTCATACAGGTCACCTATCTTCTCTTCACCACCCTTTAACTTGTTAATGGCAGATTTAATTTGCGCTTCCGGGTTGTCAAAAGCAGAAGTTGTTCCGTATGTGCCTTCCTTGGCCTTCTTTATTCGCCCAAAGAAACCTTCAGTATACATTTCATCTTCTATAATTCTATAGAAAGGTATGTAATCAGTTGTCCCTGTAAGTTTTCTTTTTGTTTCTAAATCAATAGCACCAGTGTCCACCATAAACTGCATAACCTTTTCGTTAAATGCGTTATAGTTTCCATACACTCTGTCAAACTCTGGGTTTTGTGCGCCGTAGCTTAGACCTTCTTGTATGTCAGCGTCTGACATCAAGTTCTCTCTACCCTCTGCCTTAAGTCTTTGTGCGCGTTTTGCATACACATACATCATAAACTGTGCATATTTTTTGCCAGTCCCTACTGGTGAGAATATTTCACGCAGTCCACCTATTGAGTTGTCAATAGTTATCTCACCTTCGGCACCGAGAACTGGCGGGCCGTGTTCTATAAACTGTTGCATTCTCCCAGACCGCTGTTGTGCAAACTCAGCAATCTTAAAGGCACCTTCTGCAAAAGGCAGATATCTTTTTACGCCGTACTTTGCGGCAGAAAGTCGCCTTTCTCTGTCACCAATCGGCCTCAGTCCGTGTACCGCAGAGTCAATAAACCTATTGAACTGTTGCTTCCTACCTTCTTTTGTTGTGAACGGACGTAATACATTAAAGAACTTGCGACCAACATTATCTCTTGCAGGGTCAGCAAGAACACGCTTCATCCCTTCTGTTGTTCTGTAGTCCCTTCCGAGCCTAATTGATGCTTCCTGTCCGCCAGTTCCACCAGTGCCTCTACGAGATTGTCTATCTTCTTGTCTGATAGATTCTCGGACAGAGTCAAATCTGCCTCTTCCGTCCACGGTGCGTATCCCTGTTTCGCCATCTATTAATTCTCCAAAGCTATCTTCATATGATTGATTAAGTCTATCTGCACCTGACCCGTCATTACCAAGTTTGTCGTACAAGTCTTTCTCAGGATACCAAAGTATTGCCTGAAGGTCTGCCGATGTAACATTGATACCCTGCTGTGCTAGTATCTCCCTCGCACGGGCCACGACAGAACGCATCCACTGACGCTTTGTTCCGTTAAGTGCTTCGTTAGGCTTCATGCCATTATCATAAGCATTCTTAGCTTTCTTCATGGCTGGTGATTTAGCCATGCGTCCAGCATCTATTTCATCACGGTTCTGTTTGTAGAAATCCTCACCTATCTTATAAACTTCAGACACTTTATTAAGGGTGTACTGTTCATCTGTACCAAATAGTTCTTGGTCAAACTCAATACCCTCTTCAAGCATCATAGTTCTCAATGCGGCAATGTTATCTTGGTAAGCTGGCTTACCAATTAATGTGCCTGTCAGTCTGCCCCATGTTCTCATAAACCATTTATCTATTGTAACTGGGTCGTAGTTACCCATCAGGTTTTGATAGAAACCCTGACCAATCTTTGGTCCAAAGACAAAAGAACCGTACAGTTTGGCGTCCATGTTTTCGCCACTGAGGGATACAGAATCCGGCCCCTTCAAGTCTATACCAGCTTGTTCAAGGGTTTCCATCAACTCTCGCTTGGTGTATTGACTGTCTAGGAAATCGACAAACCTAAAATTTCTTCCCCTTGCGTTAAACGCTTTCATAAGTTTGTTTGCTGTTTTGAAGTTGGCCCTCATTGCACCAGCGGCTTCACCCTCACCGAACTCTGGGAACCTACCATTCTTTCTCCAAAACTCGTAAGCACCAAGTCCAATAGCGGAGTTTCTGTCTACCTTTATTCCTTGGGATGTTATAGCTAATGCAAAGCTAAAGGCAGAACGATGTTCCCTATCTGTTGCTATCTCTGGGTAAAGTTTGGACACAGAAGTTATGGCCCTTTTAATATTTTCTGTGTACCAGTTAGCCGCGTTGGTGTCTGGATTGTTTTGCATGGCGGCTACTGTCTCTGCCGCCATAATCTTAGCCAACATTTCGTCCGTCTCTGGGTTAGAACTTTTTATTGCCTGACCGATTATAGAAAGCGCACGATTGTGTAAGGCTCTAGCTACTTCATTTATATTAGAACCAGCCGTCCTTTCAAACCCATCAGGGCCGGGACCACCTATATCACGTTCTGGAACAGTCACTGAGAAGTCAGGGTTATATAGAACATCAAGAGATGATAACGCACGCTCTCTATCTGTTAAGCCAAGTGTGTTTGCTACCCGATTGTTTGCTCGATTTGGTGTTACCTGACTTAAATCAGGAACACGTTCAAACCGCATTGATGCTTCACCAAGAACAGCTTCTAAGGCATCTAAATCGACAACATCAAAATCCGCATCAACAGTAGTCGCATCATCATTAAATAAGGCTAACTGTTGTTCTACCCTCTGTTGCGCTCTGCTTTGTGCGTCTGCTTTCGCTTGTCTGATTTTGTTTGTGGGCATAACGGTGGACCCAAAACCAGATATAGTCTCCATAGATAGTTCTGGAAACTCCTTAGCAAAAGATTTCATTCTTGCAATTCTATTATAAATTCTTTGCTTTTGATTGGCTCCAAACAAACCTTCTGTAGCGCGAGTCTCATCACGCTTAGACTCATTTCCAGCAAATATTATTCCATCAATTCTTTCGCCGCGTTTCTTTTGTGCNTCTAAGGCTTTTCTTACACCAGCAAGAACCGCGCCATATAGCTTTGACATACCCGAAAGATTAATTGGTGTGGTGAAAACTTCGTCAGCGGAAAAAGCGTCATCAACCCTNAAATCTATATTGAGGAGTCTAACTGTACCACCTTCTTGACCTATGCGAATAGCATTGCTTTCGTCAATTAAAGTTGATGCTTCATATAAATCATTGGAGTACACAGTGTTAATACCTGCCAACACCATAACATTTCTTTTAATCTTTCTAACTGACTTAGAAATTTGTGCTTCATCTATTAACTGTTGATTAAGTTGCTTAGTCTCATTAGAGTAAGGCAAATAAACGGTTGATGGTTCTGAGTCTGTGCCTAGATACTGTCTGGTTTCCAGAGCATCAGCTTTTGTAGACCTCATAGTGGCAACTCTTATATTATTATTGCCGTCACCACTCATGCGAACCAGTGTGAAAGTAACGTCTTCATCCATTTCAGGAGACGCACGATTTCTTTCTACATCTCCAATAATAAGACCGTGATTACCAAATTTTTCTATAACTCTATTGTCATTTGTTTGGTCCAATATATACCTACTTGGATGATTTAAAAGGGCAGTGCGAAAATCTGCCATACTCTCACCCTTTGCGGCATCAATAAGTGATTGAGGTATTTTTCCTCGTAGTTCTGGGATGTCACTCAAATCACTTCTAAGTAATGTTCGCAAGAAATTCACACCCTCCCTAAGGGGTGTTTTCGTTTCAACACTAGTTACTGGGCCAGCTTCCATTTCATATTCAATGGAACCCTCTATAATGTCTCCATCACGTTCTGGGATAGGTTTCATACCAGTAGAACGTACTTGTTTCTTGTATTCTTCCATTATGTTCCGTTCACTAGCTTCTTCAGCCGCTTGACGGAATGGTGCTGGTTCTCTTGGGGTTAGCTTGCGTCCCCTTAGTTGTTGACCAGTTTTACCCTTGCCAGCACGGGCGAATACATCCTGTGCAGTTTGGAAGCCCATACCATTTAGGGAGTTCTTAAGGCGTGGCAGAAACTGACTTATAAAATTAAAGTACCCACCCATAGGACCAGACAAGGGGTTGGCTTCACCAGCGGCTTGGGCCTTCTTGTAATACTCATAGGTCATAGCCTGAAACTCAGATGGACTTTTAGCTATCTGGTCTGGTAGTTGACCCTTGAGTGCTAGGTCATGATAGCCTTCTCGCCCATGCTTTTTCCACAGACGCTTTATAGATGCAGGAAGTGCCTTGTAATTGACCTTGCCGTCCTTGTCCAACTTGTAGAAAGAGTCGAGAACCTTTTTATCTTTGGGGCTTTCTGATGCATAGAAATCTCGCAAGAGATGAAATGCTTCATGTGCCGCAGTTCCACGAATGTTTTCTGGAGTATCGCCTTCAAGTGCCAACTCAATTATGGCTCTAGACTTTCCGTTTACATCGTTATCATAAAGTTTGTATCCATACGCATCATTGCGGTCAACAAGCCTCTCCATGAAACGTATGTCTGCGCCGTTTTGTGCGCCTTGCCCCCCTAATGTATCTACGATTGCATCAGCCGCTAGAAATGCACCAACAATTTGGTCTGCTGTTACGGCCTTGTTACTAAGAACCTGTCTCTTAATAGCATCTGCCGCCCGTAACCCTTGGTCGCCACGCTTCGCCATAGCATCAAGTCTGGTCAAGAGGTAGTTTGTAGCACCTTGATAGCGGGTTTCTGCCCGGCTAGTTGCATCTTCATCCATTAACCCGTCAGGGGTAAATCTTGTAGACGCTTCTCCTCCTCTTATCTTCAACGCATCAAGAAGACCACGGGTGACAATCGGGCCAATCTCTTGACGGAGTTTCTTACCTTCCGCTGTGTCGGTCCGCCTAACCATGCGAGGCTGTGTTGCTATATCCGTTTCCTGAACTGTGTCAGGTGTTGCGGTCAACCTAATCTTACCGTCTTCATCAACGGCAGATGTTTTACGCAGGATTGGGTCACCAACTTGCTGGTCCTGTTCCAATGATGTGGTGGGGGAGATGTTCTTGTCGGCTAGTCGGCGGCGTATCAACCGCGCCTTTGCTGGGATGGGGATTTCTTTCGCCGTGATGTCGGCTAAGATTGGGTCTGAGTCTGCGTTCTGTTCAGCAAACTCAATAAGCTGACGATTGTTTAGCCTAGATACGTTTTTGTCAGCTTGAGAAACAGGAGTTGGTGCAATGACTGCGTCAGACTCTTGTTCGAGTTGTATGTTTTTAATGATGTCTTGTTCTATAGCAGGGTCAGATAGTGCAACAAGAGGGTCTTGACCATTCTCTATGGCACGGCGAGTAATATCCATGACCATGTCTTGGTTTATCTGTCTTGCACGTTCGTCAGGAGTTAACCTTGTGTCCGGCCTTGCTTGTAGTAATGGTTCTTGTTGACCAGTCAATACTTGTTGTTGTACGTTTCCTTCCCGGTCAACTACTGGTTCCACTCTTTGTGGTCTTGGTGGTTGTATTTCTGGTGAGGACTCTAATTGTGGTACAGTCGGTAGTCCTGATATAGCCTCTGGGTCTTGAGGTCTACCAGCAACAAACTCTTCTGCCGCCGCCTTAAGGTCTTTGTCTGGGTCTGGTGTAGGCTCAACCCCAAAGACACCACTAGCCGTACCAATTCCGCCACCAACCAAACCGCCAGCAAGGAATGATTCGCCAAGGCGGCGTTGATTTTCTGGATTGCTAATTAATTCAGCTATATCNTCATAGTTGTTTGCCTGACCAATAGTTAGTGCTTCTTGTATAGTTTCTGTAAGGGCTTCTGCACCAGTGCCTTGAAGTCCTTTCTTCACCATGTTGCCAGTTATAGTTCTGCCTGTACCTTTAGCAAACAAAAGTTTAGACAATAGGGTATTGGCGGCTGACTGAACAGCGGCAGNACCNAATATTGATTGNNGNTNTTCAAATGTAGGGTCGCGGCCCTGTACACGTTTAAACTCTTCTACGTTTCTTCCAGCAAAGGCAAGCAGTCCAGCGGCAGTACCAGCACCGATAGAACCAATAAGATAACCTAAAGCAGTTCCGGGGCCGGGTGCTATGGCTGTTCCAACAGCGGCACCACCCTTACCGCCAGCAAAAAACGCGGCAGACACAGCGGCTAGTTCTGGTATTGACTGGGCAAGGTAAGATGCACCAGACGAAACAACATCGCCAATGCCCTCTGCCTCTAAGATAGGTTGAATGCCCGGAATGGAACGTGCTTCTTCNCTTTGCCCNTCGGCAAAAGATTGCAAACCTTGTTCAAAGCTATCTGTTCTGTCACCGCCAATCATGTCAGCAACAGTTGCTAGACCTTCGGCAGATGCACCAACAAACTCTCTACCACCAGCCTCAATCAAATCAGCGGCACGACCAAAGAAACCTTGGTTTTCAAGTTCCTCTTGTCGCTCTCTGGCTAACCTCTCCTCTTCCTCTTCCCGTTGAAGTTGAGGGATAATGTCACCTTTGATTGCGGCAGTTATTTGTTCATCAGTAAAGTTGTCTGGAAAGGCAATAGTCTGATTAAACTGTTTAATATAAATTTCCTGCACTAGAAACCCTCACTTAAGAAGCTGTGTCTTTATCTGCTAATCCGTCTTCATCATAAACACGGGTTCCTTTTGGTGGGGCATTCCTTGAGGTCAGGCTCTGGTCACCACCCAAACCAAATATACCTAAAAGATTGCGGCGGTGATACGCATCGTATTGACTCAACGAATACTCCCCGTTGTTCGCTGGCTCTACCCCCGGAATTGGAGTTTGCTGTTTAAAGTCTGTCTCGGCATATGTTCTGACTGTCGTCAGTATGCTTGCCATAGAACCAGATGTGCCTTTGTTTGCGCCAGTAATAAAGTCAGTTATGTCGCTGTCATCAAGGCCATACTTTGTTTTGTTAGAAACAAGATGTTCAAGATATGCAACAGCCGCTGGTGGCTTGTTAGCTGTGATATTGGCTATACGATTGCGTTCATCTGCGTTAAGCTGACTTGCCCAGTTATTTAGTGACTGTAGTTCAAGACCCTCAACTTGAATAAGCTGACCTTGTTTTGCCCTTTCATCACGCTGATTGGCAATATCTGCACCTTGGTCAAGTTGTGCCTGTGCGGTCTCTGTCCGTACACTCCTGTTGGCATCGCCCTCTGCTTGGCTTGAAGAGATTTGTCCTTGGGCAATCTCCTCTTGTGATTTAATTCGTGTGTCACCCAGTCTAGTTTGAGCGAGTTGTCCTGCCGCAGATATATCTTGACCTCTGCCCTGTAGTTCTAGTCCAGTTCCCTTTAAGCTAAAGCCTTTATCCTGTGCGCCAGCATCTATCAATCCCCTTCTATCTGCCATTTTGCCCGTTAGAATACTATTAAGTGCATCGACATCACCCTTATCTATAGCATTTGCGGCATTAATAATTTTAGAATTTAAATCGGCTCTTGTTTGTGCAAGGGTTACGCCAGCCGTATACTTCTTCAATACGTTATCCTTTGCTTCTTTACTTAAGGTGTCCCATGTTTCAAGCCCCTTCTTTGCGGACTTTCCTAATGCTTGCATGAAGTTGGCTTCAGGGCTTGCCAGCAAATCAACACCCATATCAGTCAAGGAACGAAAAAATCTATTCTCTGGTGTTGTAGAGTTTTTGTCGTACACCTTCGCTAGTTCTTCCATAGCAGTAGATACCTTGTCATAATCTGCTTGAAGGCCAGATAGTCGTTTTCTTTGATTTTCTGAAAGCACTGCCTGTGCTTCCGCTTGCATTAATCTGTCTGCATTTTGGGCTTCAAAGACTTCTTTAAACAAAGCTGTTTGGCTTTTTTCTCCTAAGTCTACAGTTACCTTATCTTCAATACTTTTCTCTAGTTCTGAGGTATCGGTTTCTCCAGTTGTTTTGCCTATGGTAATCTTTTTGCTTTTTATGCCTTTTTTATCTATCTCTGCCGCTGTCACATCTGAGCCACTAGACTTTATTCCCTCTTTTGTTGACTCTAAATCTTTCTCAAAACTTTCAAACCCATCATTTATTTTCTGGTCAATAGTTTTTGGACCATCAAACCTACTATCACTATCGCCAATAGGTTTTGTATTTGAAGGCTGACCTTCATTCATTCCGGGGTTATTAAGACCCTCTGACATTGATGATAACGTGTTACTTGTTTGACCCTCATTTAAAGACGCTGGTATACGAAACTTACTAAAGTCCTCACTTCCCAATCCTTTTAATCCCTTTTCAGGATTTGGATAAACATACGGAAGGTTTTGCCTTAACCCACTAAAGTCCATATTAGATATGTCCTTGCTTGGCTGTCGGTAAACCAAGTCATCCACCATATACGGCCTCTCTCGTATCATTTGTGCAATTCTGTTAGGGTCTCCTCCCGCCCTCATACCAACAGGTTGTTGAGGTGGTCGTTGTGGCTGTTGTCTTCCTTGAGGTGCCATCTGTTGTGGTGCTTGAGGCATAACAGGTTGCTGTTGCATACTAGCCATCTTGCGTTCTTGGGCCTGTGCGGCCTGTCTCATAGCTTGACGGCGGTTAATCTCAGCTACAATAAACTGTGATGGAATTTTGTCAGGACGCTTCAGCATATCCATAAGCTGTTGGTCTGATGCGGCTTGCAGAACTTTGGTATATTGTGCTGGATTAATCATATCGTTCTCTATTGATTATATAAGTTAGCCATTGAAAATCCGCCGGGGGCAAATCCACCGCCTGACCCATAGATGCCAAGACCAGTAAGACCAAGACCTAAAGCGGACTGGAACGGAGATGGTGTGGGTTGTGTCATTGTGGTGACCGTACCCATAGGCGCACCTTGAAGTAAGTCAGCCATAAAGCCAATCTGTTGGTAGGGATATGCTTGCTGTTGTTGGAAGTCAGAATAGGCAAGGTCCAGACCAGCCTGACCCATTTGTTGTTGTTGACCGCCAATCTGCATAAGGGCATTGGCTTGGTCAAATGTTAGCCCCTGACCTTGATTAACCAGACCAGCTATTCCCTGTGCGGCACCTAATGCTTGCTGTGTGTTTAACTGGTCAGCCTGAAGTCCCGCCCTTTGATTGGCAAGTTGTGACTGCATGTCTAGGGTTGCGTCAGTTTTGTACGCTTGCTGTGCCGCCCCGTATGCTTTTGCCAACTGGTCAGCTTCCATTGCCGCCATACGGTCTTGTAGATTTGACTGCGCTTCAGTGTTCTCAATAAATCTACGCGAATTATCACCAAACGCACCTGCCGCAACTTGATTGGCGGCACGCTTTTGTGCGGCTATATCTTCCGCTTCAAACGCACGTTGACGAGCCACATCCAAGACCTGTTGTGTGTATGGGTTCATGTAGTCTTGGGCTGTTTGGGCGTCAAATTGTCTAGCTTGTGTTTGTTGTGCCTGTGCTGGAGAAAGAGACTTAATGCCAGCCATAGCCGCATCTAGGTCTGTCTGACCTGTACCTACACGGTCTCTAATTTGTTGGAAGGCATCAAGTTGGTCTTGTGAAAAATCTTCAATGCGGTCTCCACCGTAAGGTATATACTCTTGCTTGACTAAATCAGCCGCCTTCGCAAGATTTTCCTTGAGTGGCGTTTTAATATAATCAGGTATATCTGTTGTTTGTGTATTTGTTTTGGTGCCTGACTTACAAAATGAACCCATTACTTATCTCCACAAGAAGTGACTTGTTTCCCCTGTTATTACTGTTACACCAAGTTCTTTACCAAAAGTTTTGTAAAGTCTTGATTTTGCTTTGGTGTCCACCACCCCAAAGTTTGCTATGACAAGTGGGATACCAGCTTGCTTTGCCATACTTCTAGCGGCATCTACCATTTTAAATATTGCCCTCGTTTTTCTTGCCTCTGGTGCTACATATGTAAATTGGTCAAACAACCCAAAGTCATCAGACCACCAGAAGCGGTCAGGTCGTAATCCTAAAACAGCTTTTGGTACACCTTGTACCTCTGCAATAAGTATACACCCTAACTCACGGCAGTGCCGTATTGCTTTGTTTACCCTGTCTTTATTGACCGAACCTAAACCTGACTCTTTGTGCATATCCATCAATAAAGACAGAATAACTTCTTCATCACGCTCTGTTGCGTTCCTCAGATTTAACTCTGTCACTGTATTTCCTAAGTGCTTTCATGCGTTTCTTTTCCAGAACCTTGATACCCCGTTCATAACTACCATTGCCCTCATCAAGAACTCGTTCATACGGCTCTACATACTCCTGACTTGATAACATAAAGGGTCCAACTAAGTCGTCTTTAGGACCGCCAGCACCAATAACCTCTCCATGCTTTCCACGAGGTATGCCATCTTTTGCATTTATAATACCGGGCATCTGTTCAAAAAATCTAAACTCACCAAGCCCATCTCGTCCGTACCCACTAAGGTCACTAGGCATTGATGGTGTACTACGAACAAAAGAATCTCCTATTGTCTGGTCACCAGTTGATGCAACAGGTTCACAAGAATTAGTTTGTGAATTAAACTTAAATCCTGCTGGGCATGGGTCTAAAGGTGTCTGACCCCTACTTTGTTGACCACTATCATCATCATCATCATTCTTTGGTGGGTTAACCAAATTGGAAAACGGTCCCTCGTAATCAGCGTCTGGACTGCCAGTGTAAGTTGTCACTCCGAATTTATTTGTTGTTAAGGTTCCCTTGCCAGTGTCTATCTCAAGACTTAAACCATCCTCGCCAAGCGTAACTTTGTCAGGGTTGTCTGCGGAATATGTAAATATATCACCAAGCGGGTCGTATCGTGATTCTTCCCTCAAGCCAAGTTTATTAGTAATAAATCCCATCGGTGTGTAATTAATAGCCTTGGCAATACCGCCACCAATTTTTGTCATGAGGGTATTGTCAAAGTTTTCTCTAAACTTGTTGTAGGCAGAATCGGGGGCAAATATATCGGCACCTTCGTCACCAAAAATATTTTTTAGCCCTTCGCTTCTCTTAGATGTTACACTTCTATTTGGACCTCTGTAGCTGTCTTCACTAAATCCGCTGTCCGCTGAACCTGCTGTGAAGTTTACGTTACCACCGCCTCTGATGGTGTCGAAAGTAACATCAGCTTGACCCTCATCAAAACCAGAACTAAAGGGGGTTTTCATATTTGCATTGGCATCATCCACGGCTTGTTGTGCGGTGCCGCTTTCTGGGCCACCTAAGTCTTTACACATTATGCTAGTATCCCTTTATTTCTAAGTGCCTGTATTACCGTAGCCAGTACGTTAGCAACGTCCGCAGTTGTTGCAGTGCCAGCGTTTAAATCTTTATCCTGAGTAAAGTTACTTACAGCAAAGCTAACATCTGGGTCACCCGTGTTAGCCGCTTGGTTAATCTTTTCTATCTCGTTCTCAAGTTCATCAATAAGAACATCACCCCAGTATCTTAAGTCTTCAGTCGGTCTGGGTAGTGTAGCCATTATCTCTCACCATCTGCTTGCATATCGACTCGTGTAAAGCCAAGACGCCAACCCGTGCCGACTGAGTTACTTTCTGCCTTGATAGACATCTGCCTTCCTCGCAACCTTGGATTAATTCTTTCCGTAGCTGTGGTGACTGGAAATGGTCCTTTAGTTGTAAAACTGGACATAGCGTCTTTTCTTGTTTTAAAGGTAACGTCAACCGTTCCGCTTGTTTCAATGTCGGGCAGTGCGCGAGTGACAAACATAACCTCTTGACCGTCCCCTATGTCCATGTCTGCCGACTCAATATAAGACTGCATAGCCGCGCCATCTGCATCCTCACCGATTTCATGTGAGTATAGATATCCGTTAGTTGCGGCACCTGTGTTGTTCGGGAATGTCGATGCGTCT
>PBGS01000047.1 GCA_002720115.1 Methanobacteriota archaeon | reverse complement strand
ATCTACACAAAGAACACCAGTACCTACTGCTAGATCCATAAATGCTTCATGTACTTCTTGAGAAAAATTAGAATTCTGTAGTATTTCAAAAATATATTCTGTTATTTCATCAAGATCATTGTCTACAAAATCACGCTCTTCTTTTGGAACCTCTGACCCTGAGATAAGATCTGCCCATCTTGCAAAGTTAGGAACTAATCCCGATTGTAGCCTCGAAGCAAACTCTTGAACGCCAACCACTGCTGTTTCATCAAATATCTTATCATCTCTGCGTTGACCTGCTGTTTCAAAATAAAATGATTCACGTTGTGGCAAAGCAAACTCATAACATTCTTCAAATAAATCAACAAAGTTTTGCCTATGAGCTTTGGCTTTTTCATATCGTTCTAGTTTTTGTTTGGGATCGTGCATTATAAGAACCTACTATAGTAACCAATTCCACCAGTAGAACCAGTAATTAAAGACCTTCTGCCTGTGCCGCTTCTACGACCAGTTCCTGCTTGTCGTGTTTGAACATTAAGTTCTCTTTCAGATCCAGACAAAACTCTTCTACCAGACCCGACTTCTTGTGTTCTTTCTAATCGTCTGCGTAACAAAGATTGCTTTTGTCTCGCTCGTTTTATTCTTTGTCTTTTTAGTTCTTCTTGCGCTAATCGTTCTTGATCCGACATAGCATCTTCTGGATCACGAGTATAAATACTTTCTGGCGTTACTGATGTACCACCAATCACTCCACCTGATGATGTTGTTATATCTGTTGTGCTATCAAATGTGCCATCTGTTGTTACATCTGTTTTGGTGTCTGTAGAAGTATCGGTATCCGTATCTGTAGAGGTAGTAGTTGTTGTTGTATCATCATCAGTAACCCTACTTCTTCTTTTTTTTCTTCTAGCTTTATTACGTTGTTGTACTTGATATGCAGTATTTCTGGCTTGCAAAGTTTCAAAACTTGCGGTCCCCGGTCGAGGTTCTGGCCTTACTGTACGTGTTGTTCCTCTTTGAGGTTTACCATCAACAATTTTTTTTGCTCTGGTTTTTTGAGCTGTTTTCTTAGGTGCGCACATAACAAAACTCCTTGTTACCTATTGGTAAACACAAATCAAAACAAATTTCAACGCACAAGTGACCAAATGCTAGGTTTGTGTGTTGCACTCTTAGGTTTTCTTTTAAATACATCGAAGTCCTTTTTAGCGTGAATAACCTGTGAAGGCTTTTGATTTGACATCAAAGCACGCCCTTCTCCTGCACCTAATAATAAATATTGTAGTGCATCATGAATATGAGAGTACATATTCTTATCAGGTTTATCTGCATATCTTTCGCCACTTACTTCCATACGCTTGTAAGCATAGCCACCTTCAAAACCTTTTATTAATTGTTGGCATCTTCTATCTATTAAGAACGCAGGTTTGCCTTCAACCATCTTGTTAAGTTGCTGCGCCACTGACTCCAAGCGAAGATCCACAGAATTACTTGGGGCGGGAAATGCACGTAAACCAGCACCTCTAAGTATGTGAAAAGGGGTAGATTCGTCCGTTTGCGCCCGAAAATCCCCTGCTGGATCACCATATATATAGACATCGGAAGCTTGAGAAAAACGAGTAGCAATTTCATTTCTTAGTACCTCTGCAAATCTAACAATGCCCATATCGAAAGCAACTACTTCAGATTGTATTAGCCACCTGTTTCTTACCTTTTGACCTATAACAGCCGCAGGAGTAAGGCCAAAGTCAATGCCAATGTACAAAGGTAGACCTGCTGCTACTGGTATTTCTTCTTTAGCAATATGTGTTTCACTTGCAAACATAGGATATACTGGCTTTCCGTCCTGTATTGTGCCTAGTTTATTCATAACATAGACATCAATCCAAGACTTTGTTTTACCTTGAATAAGATTAGGATAATATCCTTTCATCATATTCTTTTTGTTTTCTGCATAATCATTTGGAAAATAATCTTCTACTTCCCCATCTTCATTATACATTTCTTTCATAGCTGACGGTTGTGTAAAGAACATCCAGTTATCAGGCTTGACCAACATCTTTGCCTGATCTCTTGGAATATGATCTGGTATTGGAACCTCGCCTGACATAATAGGCCACCAGTGATCTTCTTCTGGTGCGTTTGTATCTGCAATAACACCTGTCCAACTTGGACCACCATCACGCATAGAAGGATAACGACCAACCCTCATGGTGCAAGCATCAATAATGCTTTTAGGAATCTCCCTTGCCTCGTTAATCCAGACACCTGTTAGTTCGAGGGACAATAATTTTTTAACATCTTCTGGACGATCAAGAGCAAGGAAGATCACCTCAAGGTCTATGTCGCCCTTTCTAATGTGATGTGTATAAGGCACAGACCAAGTAAACTTACCCCATTCATTCTCAGGAAACCAATCAAGCCAAGTCTTTATAGTAGTTGTTCTTAGCTGTGGATTTGTGTTTCGAATAATAGCCCATCTGCTTTTTCGTATACCATCCAAGCTTTTATCTTGAGCAAGAGATCTTCTAAATACTTCAATGCAGCAGCCAACCGACTTACCTGATCCAACTGGTCCTCTTATGCCACGAAAGAAAGTATTGTCTTTCATAAACTGTTTTAGGACTTCACCGTCAGGTTTGTATTTAAAGTCTATCAATTTTGCGATCCACTGCAAATTTAATCATGCGTTCGATCACATCAGGAGCAATAACATCAATAACTTTGTCAGCTTCCATGTTAGTTTGAAAGTCTTTTGGGTGATGTTGCAAATGAACTTTCTTTACAATCTTTCGGAGTAACTCGCGGTCATGCTTAGAAATAGAATGACTAAAGCTCACTTTTCTTCCTTGGGTTTTTCATACGCTTCGTTTATATCAGTCGTGGAGGGGTCGTCACCTTTGAGTCTGCCATTGGAGCTTCTGGCTCTCTTAGGCTCTGGCCCTTCCACGAGTCTGCGAGACTCAGACGTTCTTGTTTTACCACTATAAGTATTACCTGCTAGAACGTGAGTTTCACCTTCATACAATTCACCAGTTGTTAAATACCACGCCATATTAATAACTTCTCGACATAAGGCTTTTTTTAGATTTCATTGGTTTTTTCTTTTGCTCCTGTGTTTTCTTAGCAGCAGCTATTCCCTTCTTTGTATATGGGAACTTCTTTCCATT
Organism: Methanobacteriota archaeon; assembly: GCA_002720115.1. Taxonomy (GTDB): domain Archaea; phylum Thermoplasmatota; class Poseidoniia; order Poseidoniales; family Poseidoniaceae; genus MGIIa-K1. The sequence continues at coordinate 12,249 of PBGS01000047.1, read as the reverse complement.
AATGTTTGGCATTTTTATTATCCTCCATTCTGGCGTTGGTTAAAAGAACACTTAAAGGCTGACCTACAATAACATCACCTTCTGTTTTCCATCTAATTTGAGTAAGATAATTATCACAGATTTTTACAACCTGTTCTATATTCTTATACATAACATCATCAGGGTCTCTAGATAAATCTTCGTTTAACAATTTAACCGCCCTTGCAAAAACTCCAAAATCAGTCTTGCCTGTGTAATCTTCATAATCTCTTTTCTTCTTAGGCATTTCTATATCTCCTTACCTTTTTAGCAATCTTTTTCGGTTGAGCCACAAACTGCTTACCCTTTGCCTTACCCTCTCGTTTTGCTCTGGTTGTAGCGCGATACTCAGCATCACTAAGAGCAGCGATAGCCTTAGAAGGAAGGTAGCGTTCACCAGTTTCGCTAGACTTCTTACCAGACTTAGTTCTCCAATTCTGTTTGCCCCAGTTTAGTAATGATCGTTGTGTTGCTTTCACTATGAACCAACCTGTTGTTGCGCTTTCTTATGAGCAGCAGAAAAAGTAGCCCCACTCTTCATAAGCCTTTTCATTAGAGACATATGCTTCTTTGTATGATGCTTACTATGTTTTTCTAATGTTTTCTTTTGTCTTTTGCTTAAAGCCTCACCTACAGTTTTCATGATCTATATCCACCACCTCTAGCTTTATAAGTCTTAGCAAGCAACTGAGCCTTTCGAGCCGACCATTGTCCTGCCGCAGTTCCGTGAGTAGCTCTTGCCTTAATCGAATTAAATAAACTCTTACGCAATTTTGGTTTTGTGTAAACCCCTGCTTTATTTACTGTACTCATTCTTCAAACCCAGATCTTTTATATATTTGGAAAAGCTCATCTTCTACATCAAAAAGCTGATCTTGTAATTTTCTTCTTTCACTTCGAGACAAATCATCAGATTGAAGCTTTCTCTTAATATCAGAAATAAAAGTATTTAAAAATTCTGTTTGAAGGCTAGCTTTCTTAACATTTGATTTCTTTAAAAGACTTCTCTTTTTAGCTTTCATAGAAAATATCCTTTCACGTTTTCTTATGCCTCGCTGCAAACCTTCGGGCAGATTCCTTAGAACGAAATCCCCACTTTTTTAATGCTAACCCTAATCTAGTAGGTTCTCCGTCTTCATTTCTTTCCGGTCCTGCCATACCACCAAACCTAGCAGCAAAAGAAACTCGTCTTGGATTTGTACCTCTAGGAACAGGTTTCTTAAGGTTAGCTCCCTCTTTACGTTTAAAATACTTTCGACCTGCTTCCGTCAAACCACCAGACGGACTCTTGTGTATCTTCCTCATGAATTACTTTTAGCCTTTGCTTGTATAATCTTTTTCTGCAAAGAAAGAGGTAATGTCTTCTGCTTCTGAGTTAACAAACTCTTGTTCTTCTTCTTTTTCATAGTTCGAGCCTTTCTCAGTAAAAATATTTTTTAAAGTTGTTATAAACCTTTTTGAAGAAAAATGCTAGTGAAGGACTACTGACACGTAGCAACTAGCAACTTTTGACCCTACCCCCTTCTATGACAAGTCAATGCTAACTCTTATATCTCCTGCAACTTGTACCTGAGAACGATCTACTGGTTTATATCCTGCACGATCGAGCAAGTCCTTCGCAGCCTCAAGCTGTACATACTCGCTCTTAGCACCAGTCACCAGTCTGCGTAACTGTCCTGCGGCTACCGTAGCACTGAGTCCAAACTCTTCTCCCATCCTCTGCATCATATACTGCTGCACATGTGGGAGCTTTAACGCCTTGGACGCACTTACTCTTCCGCTCTCGCCTTTTGCATACCCAGCTTGTGTGGCTGCTTCCGTGATGCTACATCCATTTGCTACGATAGTGTCTACTAAAGCAGTCTGTTTCACTGTAAGTTTTCTATCATTCACAAGGTTCATCTGTAGCATCCTTTCTATCCATTGATACCATTGCTTGCCCCCCTCTCCCTCTCTCCCCCCATTGGTGCCAGTTTTGCTTAAAGCTTGTCAATATGTAACCTAACGTCAATCGCAATGTGACGTGGCGTAAACTAATACAACACCGTATTGACACTACTACAAGCCAAAAACTGTAGTTCGAATAGTCGAGACGTATGCTCTTAGCCCACGTTCTCATTGATGTAGCTGTGGTGAGACCGCGCATTCACTCCTTACTTGCACTGGACTCAACAGTTCGCAAGGCACACTGCGTTCTTCGGCCTTGCTAACTGCAAGCGCCTTTGGCGTTTCGTCTCATTGCTGCGTGTCGATCATTGCGAGGTATCATCCTCGCCACAACAAGGAGAACTAGACATGACAGAGAATACATCTCAACTAATCGAACTAAAGCTTAAGACAATTCAATACCATTCAGGTGATAACTTAGATTACTTACAAAAGAACATTGCGCGAGACGCATGTTATACAAGCCACAACTCAGTGGCTTACAAAAAGAAACAAATCGCAGACGCCTGTGCAGACTTCGAGTCAGCGATCAGTGAAGATCGCTCAATGAGAGCAGAGGCACTCTGTACTCGCATTGAAAAGATGCAAGAGGAACTCGAGCATCTTGACGAGAGACATGAAGCAGACCTTGCCGTATACATGATACTTCACGATGGCGAAGAGTGGACACCCGAGCGCAGACAGCGCAAGGTGTCAGCGGATCTCGCCAAGAAAGTAGCAAACATAAAGAAGATGGTGGCGTAAGCCATCATCACTTTGTGACGTAAGGTAACTAATGACTAGCTGCTTATATGCAGCTAGTATACCTCTATCAATAAAGGAGAAAACAATGGTAGATATTTACGCAACTTCTAAGCAGCTTTGGAAGATAAATCAATTAGCATATGATTATGCAGTGTTAGTTGATCAATTAAAAAAGAAAGGTGAATTAAAGTTAATTACTCAAGTTCCTTTTCCACTGAATAAAAAAGCAGCCGATACTATGATTAAAACATTAATAGCTGCAAATGAAAAGCTAGTTGAAATGATTGAAATGCAAAAAGAGAATGAAGACCTCGAACAAAAAATAAAAGAATTAGAAGAGGAAACTAACAATGCTTAAACTCAATCCTAATATTGATGCACCGGCTGATCATATTGTGCAGTCATTAGGTTTCTTGCCCTATTGGGTAAGAGACTTCTGCGCTCAAGCAGATGATGAACACAAGCAATGCGATCTGGTTGAGTACATGACTGAACAGTATGGCTTTGGCAAACTATATAAGTTTAACTCAAAACTTAATGGTACAACATTGGTATCAGACTATGAAGAAGATGAAGACATGGAACATGTCGCTTCATATGACACACCATCAGGAACAGTTTACTTCTTTCCGTATGCAATCATTGCATTGCCTCGACCAGAAGAAGATGATCATTTTATTACAAGGATGGACTAATGACACGTTGGACTAGACAAGACTTCGAGTTTATTGCTGATGAGATAGCGCCAATGCTGCATTGGCCTACAAATATCCAAGAGCTATCGCAAAAACTTAAACGCATGAACCCAAGATTCGATGCGGAGAAGTTTGAACGCAGAGCAATAGCAGCTTGGGAAGAAAACTATCAAGAAAATAGAACGGAGCAAATCAATGACCACATCCCATATTAATGCAATGGATCACATGTTGAATGACATCTTTAGAAAAGTTTTCTGGAAACCTTTAGATGAATTTGATGATCTGTTCTGTGACGAATGTGGTGGATCAGGTCGTATACAAGTTGAGATAGCAACACCTCATGGATTCGGTCGAGACGTTGGTGTTCTTGATGTAAAAGAAATCGAGTGTTCAAAGTGTATTGGCTCTGGACAGAACATAGAGAAAGGAGAATAATAAAACTGTTAAGGGTGGTTCGACCTCAATACCACCCTTGACATACACTTCTGTAATGCTCCATATATGCAGTATGAAAACATATCTAAATACAGTTAGAGATCAGGCCAAAAAAAAGGGTGTCGATTTATTCACTGCTTTTAAATACGCAGGTCTGCCAACATCTACATATTATCGGACAATCAATGGAACAACAGAAATGCGATATGAAACTGCATGTTCTGTTTTAGATGCGATAGATGAGCAATACAAAAGAGACGAATCGGCCAAGCGTACCGAACAACTACGAAGTTCTGGTCAAAATGTTAATAGACGCTCGGCACGAAAGGGGATTAAGCCAAGAAGTCTTAGCACGTAAGATCGGTTGCACAGAGTCATTGATTCACAAGTGGGAACAGTTCAAACGTATGCCTTCTGGGTTTATGTTGATGTGTTGGTTGGAGGCTCTCGAGTATGACATCGAAGCGATTAAAAGGTAAACCTGCAACGTGCAAGTTATGTGGAGATAAAACATATTGGTATGTTGCAATACTCAAAGGCAAGCATGAAGAGACAATGCAAAAGCATTGGTTTATTTGTTTGCACTGTTACGAGGATGAACCATGGCTAATCGAAACAAAACTAAGGGAACTTACCATGAAAAATGGTTTGTCAAATGGCTCACGGAAATCGGGATCAAAGCCAAAAGACAACCCCTCTCAGGAAGCTTGGGGGGAGAATATTCGGGCGATCTCAAAATCGAAATCAAAGGCAAAGAATTGGTAGCAGAAGTAAAATATAGGGATGTATCAAACTTCCCAAGCCCATTCAAAGTATTAGAAGGTCGAGACATAGCCTTCTATAAAAGACGGAGAGGAACTCCGCAAACTTTAGTAATTATGTCTGGTGAAATATTCCAACAGTTAATGGAGAAACAAAATGGAATCACAGAACAAAGCGATCAAAGCTCACCTTGAATCTGGTAAAACTATTAATCCAATGGAAGCATTAATTTCCTTTGGATGTTTTAGATTAGCCGCACGAATTAAAAATTTAAAAGATAGCGGCATGACCATTGAAAAAGAAATGAAACAAGATGAAAACGGCAAGCGTTATGCTGTGTATTGGCGAGTAACATAATGGGAGAGTTCAAAAAGGTTTCTGGTAAAAGTACATCTTGGGATGCACATGTAAGACGCGCTTCTTCTTCACCAATTATTGCTGCCGAATATAAAAGATCTGGATGGAAACTAGACACACATAAAGTAATGGCTAACAGAATAAAAAATGGAGAAGGTGTTGGTCATTATTGGCTCGAAGGAAAACTCAAGCAAGAGCTGCTCGACATGACAGATATTACTGAAAATGATTTCAAAAAATATCTTGACCCTGCTGCACAAACGCAGTATGTAAAGCCTTATAATAATGGAGAAAAATAATGGAGAGAAAGGGCTTTATCGGTGGCTCTGATTGTGTAAAAATTATGCAGGGCCACTGGTTAGAACTATGGCAGATCAAGACTGGTCGCTCTGAGCCAGAAGATTTGTCTAATAATATTGCTGTACAACTTGGCATACAAACTGAAAAGTTTAATCTAGATTGGTTTGCAAGAAACAACAATTCAGACCTTGATGGTTTTCAATTTACTTTTGAAAGAGACATTGGTGTTGTGCCTGTCAAGGGTACAATCGATGCAATGTCAAATGGTGTCAATCCAGTAGAGGCAAAGCATACTAATCCATTCAATAGTATGGATGATATGATTAAGTATTACATGCCTCAGTTACAATTATACTGCAAACTATCAGGTTCGCAGGGCATATGGTTGTCAGTAATTTTTGGAAACAGTAAATGGGAGTCAGCATTTGTTTCATACAATGAAGACTATTTCAATTCAATGTGGGCGGTGGTGTCAGACTTCTGGGGTTACGTGCTACGCAACGAAGAACCGATTGGTGTTGACACACCGAACCTCTCGACGAACCATATCAAGGTTGACGACATGGTCATACGAGACGCAAGCACAGACAACCAATTTTGCGATGCCGCAGTTACCTATGTACAATACTACGAAAAGAATAAGGTCTTTGAAAACGCAAAGAAGGACCTTAAAAAAATGGTCGGTGATAACGAACGAGAAGTTTACAACGACCAGATCTCGGTAAAACGAGACAAACGTGGATCACTTAGAATTACAAGGAGAAATCAATGAAAGATCACACACAAGAAAACTCATGGTTTGCAGACTTCAAAGAATTTCAAGAGTCTGTAGATAAACCTGCAAAAGATTCAACAAATGAATACTTAAACAAACATCAGTATGCAAGCTTTGAAGCTTGTCTCGAAGCAATCAAACCTGCATTGCATGAGCATGGCTTTGTATTACTGCAATCAAACAATCGTGATGAACTTGGTGATTATACTGAAACAAAGTTTGTTCACAAAACTGGTCACGAACTTACAACAAAAGTTTATCTTGTGTTAGACAAGAACAATATGCAAGGTGTTGGCTCTGCTATTACCTATGCAAAAAGATATGGCATCCTTACTCTGGCAGGTATTGAACCAGAAACAAAAGATGATGATGATGGTAACAAAGCGTCGCTCCCGAGCGGCACCGTCAATAATGCCGCGCAGGGAGCACCTGCTAAAAACAATTCTGGTTGGCCTAGTAGGTCACAACAATAATAAAGGAGAAATATATGACAGAATATGACGACACAAACAAAGGTGCAGCATTTACACCATGGCCAGATCAACAGTTTATACTGCAAGGTGATGTTGACTGTGATGGTGTGCCAATGAAAGTAGCTCTTATATTACGAGATAGAAAAGATGGATCAGAGTTAATAGAAGTCTTTCAGAAAATTGGTGTGCTTTTTCCAAATGATAATAAAAAATCAGGCGCACCAGATTATACTGGACCATTGTTTGATAACAAAAGACTTGCAGGATGGAAAAGAGAAAAGGATGAAAAGCCTTATATGAACTTTGAAATATCAGATAAAGTAATGGGAGAACCTGATAAAACACAGGCACAACTGCCTCACGGTAATCAGGCAGAAGAATACAAATCTGATAATTGGAGATAGAGTCATTCTTAGCAGGTTTTTTTTCTCCGTTCCCTGCTAGTTGACATCACTGGCCTCTCTCTGTGTTGCAGCACGAGAGAGGTCTTTTTATTTTTGAAAGGTATTTAAATGGATAACAGAGTATGTATGCATTACGTCATTGATCGAATAGAAGATCTGATTAATGACTGTAATCCAGATGAAGGAACTGCTGAAGCTTTAGCAAAAGTTCATAAAGGTTTAAGCGAATTTAAAAAAGAAGTTATTTACAACTTAGGCGTTAATCTACGCATTGATTACAAAGAGGTATGTGATGAAGCTATATAAATCAAAAAACAAAGGCCAATGGGTTGGGACTCAAAGGGATGCACAAAAAAACTTTCCAAGAAATTGGGAAGAAATGAACGTACCTGTTTCTAAGCAAGGGTTGTTAGAGTTCTTAAACCACTTTGAAGTAGGTAATATAAAACAACCAGAGCAAACTGTTGCACAGGTAGACCCACAACAAATAGATCCGGAAGCATACTCTTGGGTTCGATGGGCATACGAAACTCTAAGAAGAGGTGACAAAAAAGAAGCAGAAGCAATGCTTCTCAGAGGACTAGAATATCAAAAGGAGAAATAAATGGAAACATATAAACAAATGCAACAAAGGCATAAACAGGAAGTAAAAAACTTAATCCTGCAATATAACATGACACACACTATTGCAGAAGCAGCAAGAATAATGGGCATGGATAAAGATAAACTAAGAAGATTTGCTCATTATCATGGCATATCTTTTAAGAAAAAATATGGAGAAAAAATGACTAAGTGTGACACAGTTTACAGAAAAAAAGGTGTAACAATACCAACTGCCCCATGGGAAGAAGTAAATCATGTTTAAACTATTCTATACTTTACTAGTCATTGAGTACGTGGTCGAAGACCAAGACGTATCAACCTCTGTTATCCTGCCTAGTGAGAAGGCTTGTTATGATGCCATGGGCGACGGAGTGATGGATACTTTGTATGATGTTCTTGCTGACACATACGGCAAGGAAATCATGATGTACTGTAAGAAGACACCATTCCCATCAAGCGAACCTACCAAACCAAAGGAGCGACCTAATGTGGACTAAGAAAGATAAAGAATGGCTTGGATATAAACGCAAAATGTCTGTTCAAGACAAAAGCAAAATTAGTTTATCAAAGCCTCCTTGGGAAAAAAATTTATCTGGTCAACTCGAAGTGAGGACCGTCGTAGAAAGGACGCTTCCCTTGGCTACGTCTAAGATCAATGTAAGCAAGTGATGCTGCTTCCATTGTGCCTGTCCAATCCCTTACATCTAACCATCTTACATTTGGATCTGCTTGCCAAGCACCACCCCAAGTAATACCCACACCATGTTGGTCGGCTGCTGCTTTCATTGCATCAGCTATNTTATCATAGAGTGTTTCTTCCCAACTNGCTCGAGAACCAACGTAAGCCATAAGATCAACGGCATGAGANAATCCATCTACCTGTCTTCGATGAAAGCTNTTCATAGTTTTNCTTGCACCTTTGGCTACAAGTTCNTTCTGNTCTTCTTCGGTACGCAACCCACAAATNCATCCAAAGTCTACATCAGTNAAAGTTATAGCTGTAGTTACAACCTTAACCAAATCAGGATGCACACCTCTGAGCTTGCTCATTGATCGTTCTGATAATTTAAATGCCATGATTAACCTTTCTTAAAGAACTTTGTCGCAGAGCGCACAGCAAAGCTACTGGCTACGATAACACCTAAAGTATACTGATACCACTCAGGCATCTGCTCTAGTGCTGTAAACCCTTCTGCAACGACTGTGCGACCCCATTCACCGGTGAACACTAAAATAAGTGGGATAGAGAAAAGTAAAACTAACCATTCGTCTTTCCAAGAATTCTGAGAACCTTGTGCCATAATCCTTTCCCAGTCTTGGACTGAGGTTTCTTTGGAGACAAGGATTTTTGCTTTGGCTTCGGCTTCGGTGAGTTTGAGTTTTGCGTTTGCTTGTTGGGCTTGCGTTTTGGCATTTAACCAACCTCCTGCTAGTTCAGCTATTGGACCTATTAATGTCTGGAGCATAGTGTCCACCTCTATCTGTCTTTGCTTCTTTACCTAACCATAACGCAAAAGATGCAGAAAGCATAGCAGTAACTAAAGATACAAATGCAGACTGTTGTGTTGTTGGATCTTCTAACATCATGAACCAAAGACATACTTTCCAAGTTAAAACAATTTGACATAAAAATGCCAGGCGCGGTAAGATCTTTAATTCATCTAAATAATTAGCTGTGATTGCTACCATAATATTTCCTTGCGTATTTGTAAGCTACTCGCTTGTCCCTAGTTATAATTATTACATAACCCTTATTGTCATAGATTATGTATCTTCCCTTCCATTCTGTAATTGTCACCGTTCAATTTTTATGCAGACCACTTTACTATTTGTACTTGTGACTAAAACTTTAGCTTCTTTCAAACCTTCTTTACATGCCTCTTCACTTGAATGACTAGAGATATGATAGTGATCAAATGTTCCGCTAATTAGTTGCAGCCAAAGAAGAACCCACATTACCACCGACCTTGCCATTTACCGAGGTAATAGAAAACGCAGAACAAGATACCACCACCAATAACAAAAATAATGAAACCAATACCAAAGTTAATAATTGCATCTATCTGTTCCTGCTTTCTGTATAGCTCTTGCTTTCTTTTTCTACGCATTTGAGCTTCAATCTGTAACACTTCTTTCCATGCACTAGGTCCATATGTCCAAGAGATATGATCTTTGATTTCATTTCTCATTTGTTCCATTTTCTTTTTATGTGCAAAGATTTCTAAAGCTGTTTCTTCATCAGAACCTTTAAATGTTTTCTTCCAAAACGGAGGATTCTTTTCTCTTTCTTCTAAGTTAGTAAAGTCAGAGAAAGCTTTGCCCCATTGCGAAAGCTGCCCTGTCATTTCTTGAAAATCTTTCCCTGCTCCAATCGCTGCTTTGAGAGCCTTAAAGCTTCCTGTCGCTAGAGCAACGCAACTAACTGGGTCCATTGTTTATACTACTCGCACCTTCAAGTTCTGTGCAGCTAATGATTTGATCTGCACCTTAGTGCTACTAGGAAAAAAGAAGTCATAGTCAGTACCAAGCACCGCACCCTCATTCAGTGCAGCCGCATCATAGTTTAGCGTCACACCATCAGATGTTGGCAGTGTACTTGCAGCCGTATCTTGGCGTAGCGCAATCATCAGGTCTAGGCTTGTGCCAGTTGGAAAATGGTTGGCATCTGCAACAGCGTCTAGCTGTGTCTTGTCCATGCGGTTATGAGACTGTGCGCCTAATGCTTGTTGTAGGGTGTAAAGTTCGTCATTAACTGTGCCGTTTACCCATGTTGCTGTGGTAGTGTATGCGTTTGAAGCATTTAAATACTCATAAACTGAGTTATTTGATTGTAATATCACATATATTTTTTCATCATTATTTCCGATAAAAACGCTTTGCAAATTACTACCGTTTGAATTTACAGCTAATGAATAATTAGAATAGGTTGCAGTGCTAACATCCCAAGCAGTAGATAGATTATACTCAAAAACACTTACGTTTAGCTCTCCAGTAACATACATTTTTGTACCTGTACTATTAAATGCAAGGCCACTAGGCGCACCGTCTTGAGCCGCTACACTAATATTTGTTGTGTAAGAAGCACTTGTTACATCCCACGCAGTAGATAAACAGTATTCCCATACAGCATCATTTGAAGTACCAACAAAGTACATTTTTGTACCATCAGGTTTAAACCACAAACCTGTTGGATTAGCTTCTGCTCCGCTAACACTAAAAGTATCACTTGAAACTGTAGCAGTGTTTAGTTCCCAAGCAGTAGATAGATTTATTAATCTAACTTGGTCATTAGTTCTCCCAACAAACCATGCTTTAGTTCCATCAGGTTTTATAAAAAATGATTCTACTGTGCTGTCATATGAATGAAGCCCTACATTGTAATTAGAGTATGTTGCAGTCGATAAATCAAATGGTGTAGATAAGTTATACTGATAGGTATAATGTTGACTCGTTACATACATTCGAGTTCCATCAGGCTTAAATGTTACTCCAAGTGCAGAACCAGTTTGGTTTCCATAAGAAAAACTACTGTTAGAGTAAGTAGCACTACTGATATTAGAATTTATCGTGGTATTTCCACCATCATTATTATACTGCCATGTACCACTGTTATTCCGCACAATCGGCCTGACACCATCAGTACCTTTTGCCACCGACCAAGTTGTTCGACCATCAGTTGATACTGCATAGTGGGCTGTGCCTGACCCTGCGCTTTCTGCGGCTGTCATGCTGTTGATGTCTATAAAATTAGAACTGTCTATCTGACCACCAGAGTTGGTTACGGCTACATGGTATTGAGATGTGGGTTGGGTAAAATTACTTGTTAAATTGTATTTTTGTAAATAATCACCTGTGTTTGTTGTTATAAACATTATTGAATCATCACTTTTACCTAAAGCAATACCTGTAGGTTGTGTTGAATTTGTAGATATATCAAAAGTAACTTCATGTGATGCGGTGGAAATATCATAAGCTGTTGTAAGACCTAAACGATAAACAACTTCTGCATTTTCATCTACAATAAATAATTTCGTACCATTATTATTAAATCTAATACCATGACCTTGAGGAGTGCCAGTAATACCACTGACATTTGCTAAATCTAAACTTCTTGTTAGTGATAAGTTACTTACTTGGTTAAGTGCGGCAGGCGTCCAATGTCGAACATTAGTATCGCTTTGTGATACTGTAAATATTTGTGCAATATTTCCATTAGCATCAAGCTGACAAGTTACACCTCTTGTATCAGTTGAGTAAGAACCATTAGTATTAAGGTTAAAGTCTTGATAAAATGAGGAGTTTTGTATGTTATAATTACTACCAAGATTATATAAATGTAATTTATTTGAATTTTTACCACATACAATCATTTTTGTTTGCGCTACAAAAATACCAGTTGGAACTCCGTCTTGAGAACTAATGCCAAATATAGCTGCTTGTGAAGCAGTACTTAAATTGTAAGGAGTAGATAAATTATACTGTATTATTCTATCATTTAGATTATCAACCACATAGGCTTTTCCACCGTCAAGATTAAAATCTACATCTTGAGGGCTAGAAGTATCATTGGCTAAACTCTTTTGTGAATCATATGCGGCTGTTTCAATGCCTAAACTTGATATAGTAATACCATCAGCATCACCAGCACTTTTCAGCCCAAACATCTGCCAACTACCTGCAGCTATCGTAGAGTTATCCGCAAATGCAGAGCCGCCTGTTGTACTAAATGTGCC
>PBGS01000046.1 GCA_002720115.1 Methanobacteriota archaeon | reverse complement strand
CTTTCTGCAATTAGGCGGCCACCGGGGATGAGCGCCTCGATTATTTCCTCTCCAGAAAGGCCGAAAGCCTGTCCTTCAAGTATGTTGACGATGTTACGATGATCTATTTCCATGCATAGNTGATTCCTAAGAATTCTGATGTCTGGAGAACCACCTTGCAACAATCCCAATGAATGCTTGAAATAGTGTCTATCAAGTGCATCTTCGTACTTTTGTAATCCTTCTTCTTCACCAATTGCCATGAGCGTCTTTCCAAACGGAAGTCTTCGCATTTGCTCCACAGCGCCTCTTAGGGTTGTAGATTCTTCAATGATNTTTAACCATGGAATATTGATTTCGCTCTCTTCGGGAAGTATTGAATGTGAAACCTTCTTCAATTCTACTTCATTGTCTACAGCTCGCATTACAACTTTTGCGTTTTGGTATTGGAATCTGTTAGTATATATCTCGACAATACCTCTAACCTTTCCATTACANAAGTTCAAAATTTTCGATAATTCTGATTGTAAGTTGTGTGTTAATGCTGCCTCGACCAGGTCACCTCCAGTGAAGTGTCCAGCGTAGAGATCAATCTCTGCCCTGTAGCCGTTGTCTGCAACTGCNACGGTTAGCTGGTCTGGTGATTGTTGGATTAACTGACGTAGCCTTGTCCTATCCATAAGATTGGACTTACGTGACTTTGCACGTGCTGCTACGTAAGCTGTGTTATTTCCGAAGATTGCCATTTAATCGACTCCTTAATTCATCCAAATAGGGTCTCATTAACCGCTGCTCTCTGTTCAACCCATGCTTCTTTCAACAATGTGTCGAAAGTGAAGTCGAATGAGAGTGTTCCATCTTCGGCTTCTAGTACGAAGCCGCCCAATCCGTCGACATCTTCTCCCATTTTGTAATCCTTAGCGGCATCCGCAAGGGCAGATCTGTCGATTTTTGTTGGGCGAAGAACCATTTTACCTTGACTGATTGAGCCTGCTTTCTTTACAAGACTTTTCAGTAGACTTGCACGACCTGCTAGACTTGCATTACCTAGCTGTTCACAAGCACTTGCCAATGTGGCTTTTAGTTCGGCATTGCGAGCAACTAGGACNTCTTTCTGGTTGGCTTGGCGAGCGGATGCGACCATTTCTCTNGCGAGTTGATCGGCTTCTTTGCTCGCCTTTGTCGATGCATCTCCTTNNATGGAACTTGCACGATNTTTAGCCTCAGCTAGTATGGCTTNCGCTTCTTCTTTNGCTGCCTNNATGGTAGCNTTAGCTTCTGCTTCGGCTGAAGCAGAAATGTCTTTTGCGAGTTGGTCTAACGTCATTCTTTCACCTCAAATCTGATTCCAAGATAATTCTTAGTCTCAGATAGTACTGCTCATAGGAACAGTGGTAGAGCGCCTAGAATAACGATNGATTCTGGCAAAGCAGTGAAAATTAGAGCAGGTCCGAACTTGGAACCGTCCTCTGCTAGCATACCAACAGCAGCGCTTCCGATGTTACCTTGCGAGTATCCAGCACCGATTGCTGCTAGACCCAATGCAATTCCTGCACCCATGTACTTACCCCAGTCGTCGTAATTACCATCAGCATCTACTTGTGCAGCAANGACTGCTTGCGCTAGCATTGTGATGCTCATGAGAACCAGTAGTAGTCTCAGGCTCAATTTCATACTTCTTTTCTTCATATTTTTACCTCCTATTTTGTCCAGTTGGACTATGATGTGTGNCCCTCCACATGAAGGGGNCGGCCTCCAAGNGGCGAGAATTCCTCGCCAGAACCGTCGTGGAACTTACCCATCCACTCAACAAAGTGTAGACGGATAGCGTGAATACTAGGGGATAGAAGACCGAGAGCTAAGGCAAATACTTGAACGCCGATCCATAATACAAAGAACAAGATTGCAGATATGAAATCACCAGAGGAAATCGCATCTGCCATACTGTGGAATCCCATTTCATTACCGATTTCAGCAATCTTGACCCCGGCAACTCCGACNGCCATGATACGCAGATANGATAGGGTGTTAGCNAGTAANCCNAAGGTNTCNATTGGNCCCATGATTGCACCACCAAGCCAACCAAACTTCTCGTAAACCGCTAGTCCGATAACCAGGCAGATAACGCCTACGATTACCATTCCAGACCANATCGANCCCTCAAAAGTGCCGTATCTAGCATCTGTGAGGAACCTCAAGATGTGCGCAGAGCCACCGACTAAAATTAGAATCCANGAACCTTTTTCGAAGAACGCTGCTATCGGCCCATGTGCCTTGAACACATTGTAGAATCCGATAATGAAACCNACCAATAAGTGCGCNCACCCTAGGTATATTGACAGNAGAATGTAATCTGTNAGTGCNCCACCAGCACGATGGAATGGCAAATAAGTNTGTGANAGACCAAACCATTCGACAAATACCGTATCATCTAGAATGTACTTTGTTGACTCATACATNGGTTCATACAACCATACAAAGGCATCCCACTTCTCTATTACGAAACCAAAGGCTTCTGCAGTCAANACTCCAACNATGAAAGTNGCAATACCCATATTCATCAGAATTCTAGAAGCGATTTTTCCAGTAGGGTCATGCCCTATCTTCGACTTGAGTAGAAGCGCCAGAAGCATAATTACGAGACCGTAACCTGCATCGCCAAGAATAAGACCGTAGAATATCGGGAATGTGAAGGCAATGACGCTACTTGGGTCGAATGAACCGTATTTTGGCCTACCTACCAAACTAGTAATCATGGTGGCGTGTTTGGTTGCAGATATTGTATCATATTCAACCGGAGGATAATCTGATTCGTGATGATGGTCTCCATCACCGTGACCGTGTCCATGATCTTCAACAAACTCTTCTATTGTCAAGTGTGAAGATACCTTGGAGAGCATGCTTCTTGCTGCATCAGCTTCGCTTGTTGGAAGCCAAGCCTCCAATGCGAAGGCGTGGGTACTGGTCGCGCAAAGAGTGTGTCCAGTGAGGACGTCTGACTCTCTCTCTAGGTATTCTTGAACTGCTAGGAGCATTCTTCCGTGTTTATTTGACCAAGATTCCATCTTGGACTCACTTTCTGAAATTTTCCTTTCACAATCCGAGATGGCTTTGTTTGCTTCACCTAACAAAGCGGTTGGCTTTCCTTTACCACTTGGAATTTGTATCGACTTTGCGCCTAATTCTTGCATTGCCATCTGGACTTCTGCAGCATCTTTTCCTTGACATGCAACCGCTACAATATTAGATGCGACATGGAGTTCTACTCTGTTTCTCAATTCACCAAATACTTGTCCTGCTCGGCCTGCTTTAGACGTCTCGCCAAGATAAACATCGACGGATGATATTTCTGTCATCAGTTCAAGAGGGATGTTTAGAGGTGCTATTTTTGTGAGGATATCTACTCTCTCTTGGAGTTTAGTAATCTCAGCGCTTGCATCCGATTTTGTGGCAATCGTCTCAGAGATTGAATCGATTTCTTGCTTAAATGAACCATCAAGTGCTGCTGAGACCTCTTTTGCAGTTACTGGACCTTCCTTGTTTGCGCATTTGAGGACGGAAAGTGTTGCACGCACCTTTGCTAACATTGCAGAAACATCATCAGCATCGGGGTGTGGCACTCCTATTTTGATACCCTCCATTTCTCCGGAATAGGGTTTGATGTGGACATTTCCTAAGTTAGCACACAAACGCAATACTTCATCAAGATTGCCGCTTGGGCCCGCCATTGTTAAGCGGGACATTTGTACGGTGCTAAACATCTAATTCACCTCAGTTGGACATCAATGAATCGATGATGAGTTTAACGGCTGCATCTCTACGATCTTCTGCGAGAGATTGAATCCCTTCAACGGAAGTCGCCCCTTCAGCCTGAATACCTTCTGCTTCCTTTCCTGCTTTTTCCCTAGCAGAATCAAGAGCCTTTACAGTAGAACTAGCTGCTCCATCCTGAGCACCTTGGATGATTTCAGAGGCTTCCCTGCGCGCATCAGCCAAAATTTTCGCTGCTTCTTCCTTTGAAGCCGCAATTTTTGCATCAGCAGATTCTTCTGCATCTTTTATGCTCTGAAGTACGCTCTCCATNCCCATACAGACACCCTTGGTGAGACTGGCGAGTTACAACCGGTAGATAACCAATGTGGTCGTTTTCTCACAAGNTGCTAATCCAAAATCAAAAGCATTCTCACCAAACCGTCAAAACCCAAATCAATACCCACAAACCATGGCAGACCGCTCTGCAACTGGTGGCTTCGACCCTTCAGGCATCGACGAAGATGCTTGGACCGAGCTCGAGAGGCAATTAGAGGCAACCATTCCGGTATATGATAAAGTCAACAAAATCATGACCTTAGGATTTGACAAGGGCATGAGAAAACACGTTAGAAGCCATGCAAAGCCGGGGATGAAAGTCTTAGAAGTCGGCTGCGGACCTGGCTCTTTTGCAGTGGATATAATCGGAATGGATTTAACATGCCTAGACCCAAGTGCGGAAATGCTCAAGGTTTGCAAGAAAAGGTTGGACAAAGTTCGTGAAGAAAGGGGGGAAACGCAAGCGAATTATGTACAAGCTATTGCAGAGGACATACCGCTTCCCGACGAAACATTTGACAGAGTTTTTTGCCTATTTTCCTTTAGAGATTTTAAGGATAAAAAGAAAGGGCTGGAAGAAATTTTCAGGGTGTTGAAACCAGGCGGGCAACTTGTCATCTGCGATGCTGGCAAAGCTAACTGGCTCCATGGACTGGTTGGTAGATTGTACATGGGAACGTTTGTTCAGTGGGTTGCAAGAATAGTAACAAAAGATCCTAATCACCCATGGAAGTGGCTGGCGAGAACATATACTCACTACGGAACACATTCTTACTACAAAAACATCATGAAAGATGTTGGATTTAAAGAAGTAAAAGCAAGGCTGCTTTTCCCCGGAATGTCAAGCAGATTCAAGGCAAACAAACCAGAATAAACTTTCAATACTATCCGGATTTTGTGCATTCAGACAGCCAATAGTAGTGAAAATAAAACTGATTTTTGACTACTATACTTTGTCCACNCAAGCAAACATACATCAATTCAACCACTCAGCCTTAGCCATGCGCAAGATAGTACTAGCATCCGCAATTACTGGCTTGGCCTTTCTTCAATCGGTTTCTGCTCACGGAGGGGAGGAGACAGAAGGGCTAACGAATCTTCAGATAATGCTAGCCTCTCTCTCTGCGTGCATCATTTTCCATATCTCGTCTACCAAATTTTTCCCAAAGGAATATCACTCAAACCGAAAATACCTCCTCACCCTAGTTATGTTCACTGGCTTAGTACATATTTTACTTGGAATTAAGGATATAATCTTCCTAGCAGGAGGATTGGGTGTTATCTCAATCATATCTGTATCGGCTTTTACCGAATTTGGAAGAACACGAGACGTATTGTTAATGACAATGTTGGGAGGAGTTGTCATTACAATGTTCGTTGCTTATTTTACATCCAACCACGACTTACACTACATAGCCGAAGATTATCTTGGAGTTACTACTAAGATAGCGGAATTAGGAATTATTTGGTTGTTGGTCAAGCAATACAGAAATTTACAAAAAATTCAAACTAACTAAAAATAACATAGTTTTAGGTGATTAAATGAATATCAAAAAGTGTATCTTGTGCAGCTTAATAGTAATCTCAGCGAGTCTTTCTGGATGCTTATCAGAAGATGAGGAAGAACTAGAGAAATTTCCCTCATTCAACCTTTCCGATGAACAAGGAAATTCACATAAAAATAGCAATTACAACGGTCAGCCCTTTGTTGCTTACTTCTCAGCATCTTGGTGCTCACACTGTAAGCCAGTGCTCCAAGCCTTGGATGATACAGTTCCAACCGGACAATTAATTGTGTTCAACAAAGAACCGAGAGAGGAATATAGCGATATGAACGAATGGAAGGACCGTATGGAAGAAGAACTTGAACGAAATTTATCGCACCCTTTTATCCACGCACCCCCACTCTCGCAGTCTCTCAATGTGACAGGGATTCCAACAATGTTTTTTGTAAACAGTGAGGGTTTTATTGAGAATAGTATGTCTGGTGTCAAAGATAAAGAAATGATACAGGATTACTGGAATGAATTATCATGAGTCATTTTATTTGATTAAAAGTAAATTGGCTCCGAATATTTTTGATGCAAAAACAGCCTNTGTTCACCTAAAACATGCTAAAGAAAGATGCTAGCAAAAATACGACCGCTAAAGTCGCTATTGCATACAATATNACAGANATTATCACTCCAATTACGGTTAACCTTACAGTCCATTTTAACCAACCTGGAACTGGCTGATCCGTNATCCGTATCTTGACTTTTTTATCCTCTNGANGTGCTTTTTGTTCGGGTTTTTTAANCGGAACCCAAGACTTTCCATCTGCACTTANTTCTAANCCCATAGCNCTAGCCTTCGCTAGTATATCCNCTCGCGATGTGCCCNNCATTTTCTNGTTTTGAATNCATAGGACNTATTGTTAAATGNTGGCCCGACGTTCAAAATCTATTGCTTTGGATGCGATATCACGTACTTTTACACGTGTTGTAGACGTCAAGCGATACGCTCTACTGTCTCTGGAGTGATTCCCTCTTCAGGAGTGACTCTGTAAACCATTATAGAGAGATTTTCAGGGGCATTTCTGAACTTTGAGACAATCATAGAGGTCTCAAAATCCGAACCGATTGTTCTAACCTTGAAATCGCAAACCATGTCTGCAATCGCTGCCATCTCTTGTTTGATAGCAGGCGTAATGGTGTCATTTGAAACCGTTACGAACAGAATTCCTCTGTGTAATTGGGTATGAGCCTGCATCATACGTAACATTGCGACTACGCGACTTGGGTCTTCNCTCTGCATAAAGAAATCAAGAGAATCAATAACTGCACGGAAGTATGGACCCATTGCCATGATTTCGTTTGTCATCTCGGTGAGAAAATCTTGCGTGTCGTCATCCACGAATCTTGTCTGAGCCAGACGTTGAATATCTGGTAATTTGAAACCCTCAAGACGGTAACGACTCGCAAGTAACTCTTTTTCTAAAACTCTCGCATTGTATTCTTCTCCGAGAGTCCTAACGCCAATATCCGTTGGCCAGTTGTACTTTTTGAAAACTCTAGCGATTTCAAGCTGGCTTTCATTCGTTGAAATTAGTATTGTGTTATCCGGTTCTTCTGCAGGTGAGGTCAATTGCTTTGCAAATAATTCTGAACCTGATCCAGTTTCGGTGAATCCAACTACTAAGAAACCTCTAGGCACTCCTCCATTCATTGCGTTATCGAACTTTGGAACACCAAAACTCCCTACACTGCCGAAGAATTCTTCATCATCAGGGCTGAATTTTATCTGCTTATTCATATCCAGACCTCCTCAGTGAATGACTACCTGTCCTCGATCTATTAAATCGGTGCAATATAAGTCTAAATTGGACAGGACAGTTGGAGGCACNTGGTCTGGAATATTCAGAATAACAGAAAGCACCTCTCTTTGCCTAAATGTGTTGATGAAGGTGTGGAGGTACTCCGCAAGCATTCGCTCCTCATTGTAAATCGCAAGAGCATTAACAGAATCAATCAAAACGAAATTCCTTTCAGCGTTGGCTATTCTAAGAATGTATAATGTTCTAAGTAGTACACTTTCAAGCATAATTGGGCTGTCTACAAACGTAATGTTGCTGTATGGAACTTCGGTTCCTCCAAGGATTCCTGAGGAGACCAGGTCTACGAATTGGATGTTTGACACGTCTACACCAATGGCCTCGAAAGCTTCGATTATCTCCACNGCACCCCGNGTCGCGCAAATGTAAACACCACCCATTTCAAACATCTGCATGAGGGGTATCATAGTTGACGCTGTGACCATAAACGCATTTGAGTTACCACACCTAACTTGAATGGATGAATTTAGACTCACCTCAGTCAATTGTTCAGCAATTCTCTGATCTAATTCGAACATTATCACGACCCCCATCTATTTGTTTTGTCACTTACGGCACCCCATTTTAGCATTGGCGTCAGCATAACTCCTAGCGGGGTTAACTCAATCGCATGCTTTGCGCGGCTGTGGGCGGTCCCTCTCATCTTGACTACTTGTAAAAAGCGAAGTAAGTGACCCATCCTTTCTACGTCACCCATAACGATGATNCCGTCCGCAATTGCCTCTTCCACGCCAAAAGATGACCAATGTGCATTTTCTGTCGCTGAGGTNATTTCAGAAATCAAAATTGTTGTGCAGCCTAATGTAGCTAGTTTTTTACCCAGTGTGAATAGGAAATCTCTGATTAATTGCTCGCTCTTAATTTTATAACACAGAGTTGTAACTGAATCAATAACCAAACGTGTAACTCCAATTGTATTTACGATGTCAACGATTGCTTTGATTAATGCGTGCACGTCGTCGAGATCGAAAGATGCTTTATCCAATCCCAGCCATGAGTATAGAACGTCCATGTCGAATACGTTGATTAGACCCGAATCGATCATATTCATATCAAAGAAAGCGTACTGTCTTATGTTTTCTAGTAACTTTACGCTAGGTTCTGTGGCTGTAAAGTGAGCACATGCTTCACCTGCAAGAGCGCCACGAACCAAGAATTCCATTCCTAAAGTGGTCTTTCCTGAACCGCATGTTCCAGCAGCCAATACGGTGGAACCGTANGGGATTCCACCTCTGAGGATTTCATCCATACCATGGATGCCTGTTATACAACGGTCGCGAGTGTAAACAGTTGCAGGCTGCATGGGTAACACTTNTCCGAATCAATTGACCTACATGAACGATACGCCAAATTCGTTCATGCATCGCCCGGTGTAGGCGTTGTCGATACGTTCCAAGAGGAGTCTTTGGATGGAGGGCCTCCATTCCACACAATCGTATTGTTAGGAAGTACTGCCAAAGAAGGGCCCCACTCTACTTTGCTGACCTGTGTACCCTCGCCTTCGTCCTCCTCGGCAAATAACATCCTGAGCCTACCAGTATTATCGTCTAGACCACTTACTGAACCAACACCCAAGAATCCGGTAGAACCCAAATCATAAACTACGCTCGCATTGCCNGNAAATTGTGATGATGGGTCNCCACTGAATAGAACAATTTCGCCCCCCGGGACAACACCATCTTTGTACAAATAACTGCTCGAGCCCGAGGTTCCACTTCTTTCGAACGACCATCCCTTAAGAGATAAGGCAAAACCGTTGTAATTTTGAACTTCTATCCATTCAGGGGAACCGTTAGATGGGCGAGGAGAAATCTCTGTTATTCTCAAAACTTTAGGAGCTTTGCCTCCATCATGAACCTCCAAACTTACTGAAATAACCTCCCCACCGGAGATGAATGTTCTACTAGCCACGGAGGAGGTTGTCGCTGTGGAACGATCTGAACCACCATCAAATAGAATGTGACCAATTCTAGAGTTATTTTCAGATTCTTCTACCTGTATGAGCAACCTTACTTGTAGATTATTGGAAAGCCCTAGACCTCCAGTCATGGCTTCTATGCTAACGTTTGAAAGAGCATCTATTTTATCTAAATCCAAGATACCATTACTNACGATTCCTGGTTGCAATACCCCTTCATACAATTTTGTGACTGGGATTCTATGCCAATCTTCTGTAGCGTTGGCCTGATCTCTTACACCGTCTGTGTACGGAACAAACCAGCCTTCATTATTTGTCAGNCTTTCTAAGCCGTCTACTGCTGATCTGTCAATCAAATCAGAATAAGGATCGTTGGTTCCTAACTCGAGTTGGGCGAGAGACATAAAGGCTGTAAGAATCATCAAGAATAGCGTGAAAGCTGATAAAAATTCTACAACCGCTACGACGCCTTCGTCATTTTGCTGGGTTTTGTCTCGGCTATTGCTACCCTCCAGCATGTTACCTTGCAAAACAGCATGAGTCAAGAGTGTGTCGCTGGAAAAAGTGATAATCGATGTAATCAGGTAAAATTCGACTTTAGACACCGATTGATATTTGAGGGACGGGCGGTAGGATAGATTGATGTCCAGTGCGTATGCTGTACCCAACAAGGCTTCTTCAAAGAAGAGCTTGAGCTTGGTTGCGATTCTGCTGCTTTCTACACTGGGAGGGATAATATTCACTCCAACTGCGTCGGCGACNGTTAGCGGCGATTACGAGATTACATCTACAATATATCCANTGGACAACCTAACGATGAGCTCTTGGGATCCGATTACATTCCANGTACAAGTCACAAACTCTGGTTTCTTTTACAACACCCAAGCTAGGCCAATTGAATGGTTTACGTGCGAAGGAATCCAGGATGAAAACTCATGCTTCAATGACAGAGAAGAATACGGACTAGGTTCTATTGACCCTCTACAGGTAGGAGCCCACACAAACTACACTTTCTCTAGCACCTTTGCACCAGACGGTGATGAGGGCACATTCACTCTTGTCTACAGATTTATCGATTCAGACACTAACCCCAGCAATGATGTTGGAATATACACTTTCCACGTTGTTCAGAGTTTTGTTGATGTGATATTTGAACCNCANGATCCTATCCTNCAATTGACNGAAATTGCCGAGTATGAAGGTGATGTGATTCTCAACACAGACACCGATTATGTAATGGAAATTAGCGGTGTTGTAAACTCGTGTGGTATTTGCGGCCTCGAGGCAGATATCGGTTGGATATTGGTAGATGAACAAGGGAATGAAAAAGCCAATTCATCGATAACATACTCAAACCTACCAGATTGGGGCACTGTCGCTTTCACTAGAGAAATGCCGGCTCTAAATTACGATGAAGAAGGCGTATATGAATTGAAATTTGGTATCATTTCCTCTACAGGTACGCCCTCTGGAGACATGAATTCATTTAATGATATTCAATCTGTCGAAGTCATATTNGATGACACTGTTGATATGCAAATAACGTCCATGTTTCCAAGTAACGTCCCNACATCTGCTGACTACTTTTATGGAGAGAATAGTGTAACAGTCACCGTATCTAATCTCGGCAACCACACGGTTGTTCAACCACTTGTAAGATTCACAGTAATGGACTTAGATGAACAAATAGACTCGGAAGAAGACTGTATTCCAGATGAAGTAAAACCAGGAGAATCACATCAATGTCTATTCAATCTTACATATCTAGGCGACAAAAAATTGAAAGTTTTCGTTAGTGAAGCACTCAACGAAGGGCTGGACGCAAAACCTGCCGATAACGTCCTAAACGTACAGGCTGAAGTCGTCGCAGGAGATATTGGCCCATTCATACAGCAGAGTAGCTTTGGTGGTACTTACAACACGGCTGACAATATCACCCTAACCGCATATACTGCACCTACTGCTGCTGCACCTCTTAACTACACATGGTGGCAAGAAGGTATCCGCCCTCTTGGATCAGGGGGTATACTAACAATTCCCGCTAGTTACATAGGGCTTGGCGACCATTACATTTCAGTGAGGGCAACAGATGCGACTGGAGCCTTAGAATCTGCAGTTTCGCAAATTACAATATTCAATAGTACAGACATAAGTACAGGTGATTGGCTTACTGGTTCGGCAGTAACNAGAACCCACGCTAGAGGAATAGCGTATTANGACTACCCGGTTGCTGGAATGAGTTATGGCCCAGGACCAGGGCTAGAGGCATTGGTCAGGATGTCTGTTGATGTGGTCTCCACAACAGAGGAACCCACTGCAGGGATGGATTGGATGGAATTCGATATAAAGCTCTCAGAGATAATCCCNGACAATGTTCCACGTGAATCCATCTCTATACGCCAAATGGTAGATTACGACCAAGCAGATTGGAGTCCACTTGATACAGACGACTATTTCGAATTGATAGACAATGACACACTCAGGGTTAACATTACTGAGAACATGGATTTACTGCTGACAGGACAGCTGCCTGCTCCTGAAATTCAATTGTCGAATCCTGAGATATCACTCCTCCCGGATGGTAAAATGCGACTCGACTGGAATGCAACGGGAGATACTGCTAATCCTTATTTCGGTGGATGGAAAATTTACAGGGTCACAAGCCAAGCAGATGGATCTACCTATTTCCCAGATCCAGTAGAAACCTCAAGCCAGTTTGTATGGAATGGACTCATGCAGGGTGCCCTGTCAGCAACTTTAGAGGGTACTGAGAACTCNTGGGTAGATGAGAGAGAATTAGAGACTGGTGTATGCTCATCGTATGCTTTGATGCCAACAGATAGAACCGGAAATCCTGATTTCCTAAATGCAAAAGTTACCCTGAATAATGGCCTGCCCGGGCTGACATGCGGAGACGCAATAGATCCCAACGCAGAGGTTGGCTCNATTTCTTCTTCTGTTTCATTCAACAATGATACCGCTTGTTGGCAAATGTATGAGGACTGGAACAAATGCTATCACGTCACATTGAATTGGAACTGGCCAGATAATGAACCAAGCGGGGAAATTTATTGGAATCTTTATCGTATTGAGCATAAACCTGAAGATGTAGATTTGAGGTATATTGAACCGATTGCCTCTAACATTAGAAATGTTCCCGGAGGACAAGGGACATTCACACAAAACGGCACTGATTATGATGGAATCTCTCCTTACAGAACATATTACTACATCTTGACCCCGGTGGATACTGTTGGAAATGAATTAACAACGGTTCAAGCAGATTCAAACAATTTTGTAAGAGTGTATATCAGAGATCAATATTGGGACTATAATCAACACGTAATACCCGAACCTCCTCCTCCCGAAGAGCCTCCATATGGCGTTGAATGGCTTGGTGATTTAGAGGATTACATGATAATAGAAAACTTCCAAATCGCTGGTATGTTGATGCTTTTGACAATAATCATCAATTTTGTTGGATTGCCAATTATACTTAAGAAAAGGAAGAAATTGAAGCGGGTTCTTGCTAGAAGGGCTGGCAACCAACCAACAGATTTAGATGAGGATTTCGAAGATTTCTTTAGATGAAATAGGTTGACCGTCTGTTTTATTTCGCCTAGTCAACTGGAGTGTAATACTGCGGCGATCGCATAGCCTGGCCATTGCGTCGGATTGCTAATCCGATGGGTCTTCCCACGGGGGTTCGAATCCCTCTCGCCGCGCCATAACCAATGAATGTATCACGAAATTTCACTCAAGTAGTCTACCATCAACTTCGAGGACTCGATAATTATTCACCGGAGCGACGAGTTCGTCCGACAGAGGTTTTACCAAGGAACGACTGATTGACTGTTCCCCGTCTTTAATTTCAACAACATAGTTCACAACTTCATTTGAGTCAGTTTCAGTAAAATCACTCCTTTGATGGGCTCCCCTGCTCTCTCTTCTTTCGATTGCCGATCTAATAGTTGCCTCGGCGCTATCGATAGAACCGAGTAAATCCAGTGCAAGGGCTAAATCTGAGAATCCTTCAGCGCTTGGTCTCACATCAACATCCGCTGATGCATCTTTGATTTTCATTAGTTCATCCAGTCCTCTAGCGAGACCTTCCTCGGAACGTAATACACCACAATAATTCCACATTATGTCCCTGACAGCTCTTTGAAGAGGCCTTGCTAATTGCTCTCCACTGGTTGTCAAAGTATCCAATTCTTCCACGGCATCTCTAATCACCTTTCGATTTCTTGTTTGAAGGTCGAGATTTTTCGAAAATTCTGCTGCCTCATCTCCTGCTATTTTCCCGAAAACCAATATTTCTGCCAAAGAATTCCCTCCCAATCTGTTTGCTCCATGGACACCTGAGGTGCACTCTCCAGCAGCGTATAGACCGTTTACTCCAGTTGAATGTGTTTCAGGGTCGACCATAACACCACCCATACTGTAGTGTGCTGTCGGCGCCACCTCCATCGGATGTTTTGAGATATCCAACATCTGTGATTCCATGAACTGCCGATACATTCGCGGTAGTTTTTCCAAAATAATCTCCTTCCCAACGTGGCTTATGTCTAAAAATACACCATTATTTTCAGTTCCCCTGCCTTCAGATATCTCTGTATAATTAGCCAATGCAACACGGTCTCTGGTTGAAAGCTCCATTCTAACAGAATCATAATTCTCCATGTATCTCTCGCCCAGTGAATTTGTCAATCTACCACCTTCTCCGCGAACAGCCTCTGTTACTAATGTCCCTGCCAAAGATTCAGGGTGAACCATACCGGTCGGATGAAATTGGACCATTTCCATGTCGGATAGCCTACAACCAGCATTTAGAGCTAAACGCATTGCATCACCTGTATTTTCATCTCGCCTTGAGGAACTTCGTCGCCAAATACGCGTATGTCCACCTGCTGCTAGAACCACTGAATCAGAGAGGAAAACGGTTCTAGCTCCTGAATTGATATCAAATGCCATTGCTCCAAAACATTGTTTTTGACCATTTTGCGTGTTGACCAACAGTCGGGAAACGTATGTCATGTCAATTATCGGGATTTGTAATTCTTCTACTTTGGATACCAGTGTACTGAGGATTGCTCTGCCAGTGTAATCACCTGCGTAGCAGGTTCTTCTGTATGTATGTGCGCCAAAATATCTTTGATCTAAATCTCCATTTTCAGTCCTAGCAAATGGAGCGCCCCAATCGACCAATTCCTTTACTCGATTAGGGGCATCCTTCACAAGAATTTCTACTGTTTCGGGGTCACCGATATGGTACCCTTCTTGGTATGTATCAACAAAGTGTTGAATCCAATCATCGTCAGGGTCGACTGTTCCTAAAGCTGCATTGATTCCACCTGCTGCAAGTGTAGTATGCGCATCATTCCTAACTCTCTTCCCAATAACCATCACTTCACACCCACTCTCATGGGCTGCTATGGCTGCTCTAAGTCCAGCCCCACCAGATCCAATAATCAACACATTGCATATTTTTGTCCTATATTCTTTCATTTTTATCACGACTTTTTCAACCAAGTAATAGTAAACTGAGGTTCATCACTGCAGCACCAAATATAGCCCCAACAAGCATGTGTTTTGGCCGATTTTGGGATTTTGCCTGAGGTATTAGTTCATTACAAGCTACAATAGTCATAATGCCACCTACAAATGCAAGGGCGCAGCCCACCAAGAACGGAGTCATAATTGGGCCAAGCACCAAAAGAGCGAACAACGCACCTAGTGGTTCTGTTAATCCAGTAAGCATGGCAATCATTGTCGCCTTTAGTCGACCTCCTCCTCCTGCTTGAATAGGGGCTGCAACTGCAACACCTTCGGGAATGTTATGAAGTGCAATTGCAGCCATGAGCACGACTCCGTATTGGACTGACTCTTGAACACCGACACCCATCGCAAGCCCTTCAGGAAAGTTGTGTATTGCTAGTGCGATTGCAGTTAATATTCCTGATTTGTACAGCCTACGTTCTTTCGTTAATTCTGCCGGGTCATCATCTTTCTTGGTGTAAAATGCCACTGCGACAACAATCAGCACTCCAAACCCAAATGAGAGGCTAATCGGAACATATCCATTCTCAATTGCTTGTTTAAACCATAAGTCCAATACTGAGACTAGCAACATTACCCCTGCGGCCATCGCAAGTAAAAACGCCATCATTTCGGGAGTTATTTCTTTTAGAACAAATACGATTAAACCACCGATTCCGGTAGCCAGCCCAGCTAAAAGGGCGAGTATAAAGGGGAAAACCCACGAGTCGGTCCCACCCTCTAAACCGGAAATTTGGATTAGAGGTTCGTCTGAACTTTGATGGCCTCCCTGAGCGACTAAAATTTGTAACACAATCTCAACAGTAAGTGCCAAACCATCCTCATTTACGACGTCTGGTACATCAGTCTGCCTATGATATTGGTCATACTGCCAGCCGAAGAATCCGATTGTTGTGACGTCATTTTGGTTGAATGAACGATGGTCGCTATTGCCAACATCACTGTATTGAACTGTGGCTGAGTAATCATCCCAATCTCCATTCTTCAAGACACCCTCCTTAATCTTAGAAACCGAATTCACAAGTTCTTTTTTTGATGTTTCAATACCAAGTGTTCCGAGTCCTTTTGCTGGATCTAGGTTGGTCGAATCTAGGTTTACATACAAATCGAGTTGTTGGACCTCTTCCTGATATTGTTCAATGTAGGCTTGACTGCCGAGAAGTCCGAGTTCTTCCCCTCCCCAAGTAGCAAACGTTACTGTTGACTCTAACTCAATTTCACTGAGTTGAGAAGCTACTTCAATCAATTGAGACACGCCCACGGCATTATCAACTGCGCCGGGACTGATGTATACCGAATCATGGTGTGCACCAACCAATATTTCACCTTCACCAGAGCCAGGTAATTCACCAGTGACCACCTTGACTGTTCGAATGCCGACATTGTTACCTTCCCAAAATCCGTCCAGAGAGGCATAAAGAGTGGCATCATCTGCAGCCTGTTCTATGTAATCGTGAAACTTCATTGCCACGCTCTCTGAGATGTAAATATACGGAATCAACGAATCTGCATATTGCCCACCATAAGCATCAGGGAAAGGTACTGTAGCGCCATTTTCCTGTACTGTGACCGACATGAAAGGCGGGGTCTCAACACCTTCCGTGTATATCATTACAACGCCGGCATTACGATCTATGGAATCTTTGTAAATCTCTGATAAACTTCTAGAAAAATCATAGTTGATCATCACGGCTAGGTCTGTTAAATCCCCTAAAGCTGCAAACTCATCTGCGGAACCATTACCTAGGAATGTGAGCATATTGTCGTGTTTGTGGTTAGCTCCAGAATAACCCAAGTAAGTGAAGCTTTCAATATGATTTAGACTTCCAGTCTCATCTACAGCAATTCTGCCGGCACCTGCCGTACCGTCAGGAAGACCAGGGCCGTTTTGGACACCCATTTCGAGTTGTGCATGCATCAAAATTTGGTGCTCATCCGGTTCGGCATCAACAAACCAAGCACCAGTTACCTGAAATTCTTCTATCTTGATATTTTGAAGTCCTATTTCAGTAAAACGTTGACTGATATATTCAGCCGCAAGGTTTTCTTCGGCAGAACCTGCTACTCTGGGACCAAACGAAGCGATTCTATCTATATCCTCTATCATGTTTGAATTATCTACAGAAAAAGATAGTTTTTCTTCTTCTTCTAACAAAAATTCATACCCTAGGCTTGAGATTAAGACAAGCGCAGAAACTACACCGACCAGGACCAAAACCCGGTCTGATGAGTACCCCATGTCCCGGCCGTAGAGAAGGTACTTCATAAATTTAGGGCGCCCTAAATTATAACATTTGAAACCATTACTATCGGTGGTTATAGTTACACAGTTACTCTGCGTTCAACACCTTTCGATTTTTGCCTGCATAAACTTTCCAGTTCAGTGCAAATCTGTTTAACAACGGCATCAATGCTATCAAACCAAAAGTCGAATACCAAATTACATCACTTGGGATAGCTACAATAAACACAAATGCAACAAACATCCATGCCAGATAACCAAGCGATCTCATGAATGATGCGAATGCTAGAGGCATCCTACCGTTTGAATCAAATTTCTCGTTAGGATCTATTTTCCAGACAGATATTGAATACCATAGAGTGAGATATCCGGCAATAAAAGCCCAAGCAAGAGGCAAGCCAGAACCCGGCCAAAAGCAGGGCACTGAGCCAATAAAGAATAATAAAACACAATAAAATTTAGACTCAACAAGAGTTCTTTTAGGGCCCTTTACATCCGGCATCATTGGTATTCCTACTTTTGCATATTCACCGCTGCGATAGAGCGCTAGTGCCCAAAAGTGGGGTGGTGTCCATGCAAAAATTAAGAAAAACAGCATCCAAGGAACAGGCGATGCAAGGTCCAGCGGATTGATGTTGTTTGGTATGGTTTCAGCGGCAGCTACTATCCATCCAATCAAAGGTGGCGTAGAACCAGCAATTCCACCAATGACTATGTTTTGCGGAGTTCTTCTCTTCAGCCAAATCGTGTATACAAAGACATAGAAAAACACTGAGAAGAATGACCAAAATGCAGCTTTCCAATGGATTGGTATGAAAACAGCACTTCCACTGATTGCCAAAATAATTCCGAATATGAGTGCATGCCTTGGTGAAATCCAGCCGTTTGGTATTGGTCTAGTCCTTGTTCGAGACATTCCAGGGTCTATGTCTTTGTCATATACCATGTTGATGGCATTAGAGCCACCAGCGGCCATGGTGCCACCAACTAGTGTGACTATGCAAGACTCTAGAGTATCGAGCCAAGTCCTATCTCCGGGTATAGATTCGCTTCTTACCATTAAATCATGTGCTATGATGGCGCAGAGGGCTGTGATTTGAAGCAGAATTACTACTCTTAATTTCATTAATTGAAAATAAATTTGCAATGTACCGGGTCTGTTATTCATCCTCGGCACCTTCTTCGCTCATCTGCAAAAACATCAGTCCAATTGACGCTGCAAGGAAACTCGCAACTCCAAGGACGAGGTGTAGTAGTGATAATCCCTCCGGGAAATCACCCATCTTTGCATAAACAACGTAAAGGCCTCCAACGAAAACATTTGCCAACCAAAACAAACTTGCAGCATCAAGGAATCTCGAGTAACCTCCGTGTATACTGCTTTCCCTAGCATTTTCTTTGACCTTCATTACTCCCAATATCAATGCCAAGCCAACCACTCCCGCACCTGCGCGATGAACCATCTGGACTAGTACTCCGCTATTATCTAAACTAGGGAGTATCTGACCTTGGCATTTAGGCCAACCGTTTGGAAAGCCGATTGAGCAACCTTGGTTACCAGTAGGCGAGGAAGAAACCCATGCCCCTAGAATCAGGAGAAGAAATATCGATCCTGTGAGAATTTTATATCTACCATATTCCTTCTGTTTGAAACTTTTTGGCACAGAGAATATTTTCCAATTAGAACCCTCTATTTTGCGCATTGCTATAAATTGCCATATCAGGATGTACACAAAACAACATGCCAGCCCTAAGTGTAGTGCTACGCTCCAGTCTGCATTGTCAAACCTCACAGTTATTGCCCCAGCAATACCTTGCACAGTCAGTAATATGCCCGTAAAGAATGAGATTCTTACAAGATTTTTCCCGTACAGTTCTTTTCTTTTGAGAATTATCAGGAAATTAGCGAGTACTGGTATCGCCATCAAACTTGCAAGGAGCCTGTGAACCCACTCGATGAATATCTCAAACGTAGTGTATCTTTTATCTGGGCCACGGCTATCATACTCTTCTGTTTCATCGTACCAAGCACCTTGGTCTTCTTCTGAAACAATGAACCCCCACGTGCCGAAACACTGCGGCCAATCGGGACATGATTCACCAGCATCGTAAATGCGTATAGTTCCACCTACAACGATAATCCCCATCGCCATAATCGCTATCGCGAGAGGCAAAGTTGACGGTCGGCGGAACCATTTGGTTTCCATTGGTTTCACGGGGTCCAAGGCTCCCTTTTAACAAACTGTACTTCTTGCATGACAATATGAGAAGGCTCTTTTTGGCATACTTGCTAGGGGTTGTAACAATTTTACCTGTCATTGTTACCTCGCATGGGATTCCTGGTGCCCATTCAGAGGGATACGTAGCAGATGTAATCGTGGTAGACTTAAACTGTGACGCAAACGAAACCTGCGTTTCTCGTCCTGCTAATTTTGTGGAGTATTATGGAGCAGACTGGTGTGAAGAATGCCCTGAAGTTGAACAACAATTACGAAATATGTCCAATGACAAAGTAGTCACAATCAGCCATCGTCCATCTTCAAGTGATGATTTTTGGTTACAAGCATCAAAGGAGAGATTTTTGGATGTTTATGGATTATGGGGTTATCCGACAATTGCTGTCGATGGGCACTACATATTCGCAGGCCCAACACAATCCAAACAGCTTGATTCATTACTCTCAGAATACGATTCGAATTACAGCGGCATAACAAATGTCACGATCAATGGGTCTACTATCTCGCTCGACGGCAATTTTACAAATATGTCAATAGACATATGGACGATACAAAACGATAGCAGCATTACAAATCTAGTTACAAACCACACAAACTATTCCGAATCAAATATTGTCGATACCAATGGTGATAAATTAGTGATTGTCCTATCAAGGCCTGGATTTATAGCATTGATTTCAGGTTCATCCATACCTGCCAATGATTACAATCCTGATGGTGGTATTGAAACCAAAAATACTGAAGCCAATTCCATTAGTGGGACAACCGTTTTGATTATCACAATTTTATTGTTGATGATATCTTTACCTGCAACCTATCAGTTAGTCCAGGTAATGCGAGAATCTAAGCAAGCAAACATCAATATTGAGAATATTTCAATCAAAGATACTGCGGTCACGGATGCAGCGTTTTCCATTGATTCTGAAGATAACTAAAAACCCATTAGATTGCGTAGGGTTCAATAACAGGGCGATGGTCGCCAAACCCGCACGAAGTGTGCGAAAGGTGTTAATCATGGTCAAACCAAAAAATCCTCACACCCGTTTTGAACGCGCTAGAATTATTGGTGCACGTGCTCTACAAATTGGAATGGGCGCTCCTCTAAACGCTCCCGAAGATGTATTGCGTGAGGCTTTCAAAGCAGAGTTAGTCTCACTTTATGGAATGGAAGAAGCCTCGGTTCGCTTCGTTCTGGATCCCCTGAAGATTGCAATATATGAGTATGATAACGAACTCATACCAATAGACACTGATCCGCACGAGTAAAATTTTCAATTCTCTGCGGCATAACCATAGAAATCAGGGCTTTCTGGGTCTGGTAAAGCATCTCTTTTGACTAGCATTGTCCTAACTGCCCACAGGTCTTTGAAAATACGATACTTGATTGTCATATCAAGATAATCCACCCCACTTGAGCCCCCAGTACCCATTCTTCTACCTATCATTCTTTCAACCATCCTTGCATGATGTGACCTGAATAAAATCATAGATTCTTCCAAATCTACAACCGTATCTATCAACCTTCTTGGCCATGATAGTAAAGGAAGTTCTCTGTATGATTCTATGAAAAGAAGACCGGCCCTTGAGTGTGAGACTTCACCATCTGGCAATAAAAAGTCTCGAGCAGCGTCTATTCCAGATTGTATTCT
>PBGS01000045.1 GCA_002720115.1 Methanobacteriota archaeon | reverse complement strand
TCTTGGGGATTCTTTGAAAGATTCATTATCGTCAATGTTGCTGCTATCTGTCGTTTCATCGTCCTCGAACTCTTTCTCCATTGTGTCTACTTCTTCCTCTGAGGCCTGTAGATCTGTGTCTGCATTACCTTCCTCTATTGAGGTGGAGGTAGGTGAGAGGTCGTCGATTTTGTCAAAAGCGTTCCCAAACATGCCATCTGCTGCATCGTTTTTAGCATCTTCACGAGCCTTCTCTGCTGATGTTTTTCTAGTAGCCACGACGCCTCACTTTTTGACCCACAGAGCGCGGCTTAAATATGCGTTGTCACACGGTGAGTTGCTGCCCGCGTGGTGTAGTGGTCTATCATGAAGCGTTGTCGATGCTTCGACCCGGGTTCAAATCCCGGCGCGGGCGCCATAATGGCGCAGTAAAGCGTTTTCTTGACAACACCAAGAAGATATTTTCAGAATATAAGATAAGAAAAGCCCCCATCAGGAGCGAACTCCTGATGGGGGCAAAAACCCATTTGGGTGTATCAATCTAATCAATAGACAGTATCATTCGTTTTCCGGAATAAACTGACCAATCAAAGTCGAGCCGAGGGCCATTGACATGGCAGCACCTGCCATCCATAGTCCGCTTGCAATTGAAGAGTCCCCGTCTGGTAGCAAGAAGTACCACATTAGTAGACCTAGAAGCATCAAACCTCCCGCACCCCAAGAAATTACCTTTTGGCCCATTTCTGGAATCTGATCCATAGCGTCAACTCCTGCCATTGGTAGAACCATCATCAAAGTTGCAAGTAGTGCTAAGACTAGTCCTCCCCACATTCCGATTTGGCCCATTGTACCAGCTGTCGCACCTGATTCACAGTCCTCGACTTCTTCCTTATCTGCTTCCATATCATCCATGGTTTCACATAAGTCTGAAATTCCAATTGTCATAGTCAATATCGCACCGTCACATTCAACAGTTGCATCTTCGAACATTTCTTCGTACATTTCCTTCATAAAGTCGCACGCGTCATCTTCTTCCACATCCATAACCATTTGCTGATTACTCAGGCCCGTGTTGGTTGTTACGTCATCTTCTTCATCCGTCAACCAAGAGTTGCTGAATATTGCTATGCCCGCGAGTATCAAAGATAACCCCATCATGCCAGCCATGACCATTCCTTTCATTTTTGCATCCATCATTGTTTTCACATTTCCCGAGGTTTCACCCTCGAGGTGTAATCCTGAACACTTAGTATATGACCTTTTTACCGCCGGTTTGGTTTTATATAGCGGTTTTATCTGATTTTATGATTGGTCACTGACCCACAGACTTTGCAATATACGTCAATTCCATTCAGGCGTGGAGAGATACCAGAAATGTCAATTTCTGCTCCGCACCTGCATTTGACTTTGGTCTGCATGTTAATCCCTAACGGCTACTCGTTGATGAAATAAACGCCTTCTAATGTCTTATTATGTGCGCTTGTATCGAAACGTATTCTTGTGTAGCAGAATATGATTTCTTTGGAGTTATTTCTAGTGATAGAATTTCTGTTTCAGATAGATGCTGGCGAATTGTTTCTTTGGAAATATGTAAATCATCCGATGCAAGAATCGCCCATCCTCGAATGACTACTTCGTGACCTCGCCTCAACAACCCAACTAAATCCGGTAAATGCTCGATAGAATCGTGCGGCAAATTTACCAAAAGCATATCGCAGCATTCAGGAATTATAGCCGCAAGATTTCTAGCGTCAATGGAATGAACCTTACGTCCTGGTAGATTGGTTGTGAGAAATTGTAATGCATTTGGATTCAAGTCATTAGCGTAAATATCTCCAACAATGGTTTTCATTTTACTCAAAGCAACTACGGCAGGTCCAACCCCAGCGTAAGGATCGCATACCGAAATTTTTCTACCTAGTCTTTCACTCAAATTTTTAGCTACATCAAGATTCTCTGCTCTCTCTGTTGCCAACCTCGGTGAGTAGTATACCAACGCAGGATCTGTCCAAAATTCATTTCCATTTTCTTTTACTTTAGTTTTAGTTGCCTTGTCTCCCCTTGTACCAATAATATCCAAGTCACGAACGCGGAATTGGCCAATAACCCCATTATCCGCGCATATAACCCTTGCAGAGGGATATTGAGATAGCATCGCATTTCCTATTTCTTCTGAAAACTGAGATATTTGTTTAGGCAATTTTACTATAATCAAATCGCCTATTCGGTCATGGCTCATAGGCCAGTATTTTTCATACGACTGGAATATTTCTTGGTCGAGCCTTTCTGTCCAGTTTTGGGGGCCTGGCCTTATGGGTTCCATTTCTCTAATCTCTAAATCATCTATTTTTGAGGGGGCATTTTGACTGAGAGGGATGCCGCGGTAATCTCCCAAGTTATGGATTCCGTTTCCATTAGATAGCCAATTTTTTTGAGACAGTTTCTCTCTCCAGTTTGAGGTTTCTCTGCTCGGCACTATCAAATGTCGCATGCTCCTCGCCAGTCCCACAGGAGCATGGGGTTTTAGGATGGCGGCTGGATTAGTTCTAATTGGTATTGGTCCAGGGGGAATTGCTGGGATGACTGTAGAGGCGATTGAAGCTGCAAAATCTGCTGATTGTCGAAAGTATGAGGGCTATACCGCACTATGGGATGACTATGATTTACAAGTACTTGAATCGGAAATTGGCAGCATAGAAAGGGTTATGCGCCCTGATATTGAAAATCCAATACTGATTTTGGAATTAGCAAAGAAACAGAATGTAGCATTACTGATAGTCGGCGACCCGCTACAAGCCACAACCCATGTTGACCTACAATTACGTGCTCTTGATGCGGGGGTTGAATGTAGTGTTATACATGGTATTTCTATTACCGGCCTTGTAACCGGGGCAGTAGGCCTTTCTAACTACAAATTTGGACGCCAAACAACGCTAACTTACCCATACAAAGGATGGGTTGCAACCTCTCCTCTTGAGGTTATAGCGGTAAATAAAATCCAAGGATTACATACCTTGGCGCTTTTAGACTTGGACCCTACTGGAGAGGGTGTAGGAAAGCAGGTACCAATGCAGCCCAGAGATGCACATGATGCCATTGGACTTATGGCTGAAAAAATTTCTAAGTCTCTTACCGAAATGGAAAGAGGCTCTACCCTTGCAGATTTGAAGTATGAGGCCTGCAAGAATATTTGTGAAAGCGTCACTCAGATGAAAGTAGTCCTCTGTAGTGATATGGGCACGAAAGAACAATGCATCACTTACCTGACTGTTAGCGATCTTAAACATGCAAATACTGGCAGGTTACATTGTTTAATTTTCCCTGCAAAACTAAGTGAAACAGAGGATGCAGCATTGAGAAGGTGGGGGAAGGAGTGAACAGGGGGCGACCTCTCGGGCGTTGTGATGGCGAGGCCCGCACAGGTGGAATTTCCCGGCCAAAAACGGCAACGCATGCGTATGCGTGGTACAAAGCAGGCCAACATAGACACACAAAAGCGGTTGCGTAAAAATTTAGATAAATTACTTGAGGAGGGTGAAACCCTTCTTCCCGCCATGACTTGGAATGGGAAATTAAAGTGGGGAAAAACAGACCCTGTGACAAAAACACTTCGAGAATTAAGAAAAATCCTATCCAAACGCAATGACAGAAAATGGCTCGCAAAAAGAATGATGGCTAAACGAGGAGATGATGTCGGAAAGGCTCTCGCTGGAAGTCTAATGGCAGCCCACGACGAAGATATCTCACTGGTTGGTAATTATAGTCACCAATCATTCGGAAAAGCATCCTATGTTAGAAGAGGGGATGGCAAGGTTGCATACCAGGCAGGAATACAGAATCACCACATGACCACTTTGCGCATGTTGCCTTGGGAAGACCATGCAAAAAGGGGATATTTTTTCTTTTCATGGAGAGGAGGTTTTATTTGCACTGGGCCTGAACCAAATATTCCATCTGGATGGTTAGACGATGTCCTGTCTAGGTCAAGATTTAATTTTGCGAACCAAGGAAATATATGGGTAACTGAAGGGCTTGATTTTGAAGCAGTTGCTGAAGATGATATGGATCATGAAGGGTATCTGCTTCTTAACTTCATAGATGGTAGCAAGGTTGCAATTGGTTTCGATAAATTAGAAAGCGAGAAAAGTAAATCCTCTTTTATTCATGATTTGGCTCTTTCAATGCTCCCACCAAATCTCTCTACTGTGATGACGCCGGATGCGGTTTGGTGTCCAAATGGAGCTACAAGAGAAGGTTCTGAAGAATCTCTAGAGAGAGTCTTGGATGCATGGATGGGCTTGACATTAAACGAGGGCTCGATATCAAAAAGAGTCAAAATGGCTGTTCTGCACCACCTTGATGACGGTTTCATTGTGGGAGAAAAGTGGTTTGATAACGCAGAGGTGGCTATTGAAGAATTAAACGGATCTGCGCCTGAAAAGGAATTAGCATTGAAACTCATGCAAGAAGCGGCCGGCTCAGGTATCAGAATTTCGAAAGGAGGAGAGGTTATTGAGAGGAGCGGTAATGCTCTGGAAATCGCTGCAACCTCGTGCAACGATGTGCTATCTGGGCTATGGGAAGATCATGGCTTGGCTGGATTGATTGGAATTGGTATAGACGAGGATGAGGCTTACGATTTATGGTCAAACCAGTGCAAGAAGAAAAGGGCCTTTGGTAAGTTCCTAAAAGATATCCAGTCTCAAAGGTCCAGAGCAAATATAACAAAAAAATTCCCTTATCGCAAAGGAAAGATTACTGGCCCAGTGGGTCTAATCCATGATTTGACTTTGACAGGATTAACAGAAGGGATGGGAAAAGCCGAGAAAACCGCGTTAGCAAAGAAATCGAACATAGATGATGAAGCTGCATCATGGGCATGGCTTATGGCTTCAGGAAAATCTAGAGGATAGGAGTGGCAATTTTCGACGAACGCTAGAGAGAAAGGGAGCGCTTGGAGTCATGCTGCAAGCGAAGTATGGAATGCAGGGAAATCACTCGTCGACGGGGAAAATGTCGATTACAAAGAATGTCTTGAAAACCTTAGAAAGGCATGTGGACAAATCGATGAGCTGCCTTGACTAAAGAGCAGACAGAGCATTCGAGATATCCTCCCACAGATCTTCTATGTCCTCGATTCCTATCGACATTCTAACGAATCCTCGGCCAAGTCCTGCAGCAATCCTAACATCTTCTGGTATGAACATGTGTGATGAGTTGAATGGGCACTCTACTAAACTCTCTACTCCACCAAGGCTTGTTGCTTCAAAAATTAAGTCTAATTTGCGCATAAATTTCAAGGCTGCCTCATCGCCTCCCTTTACTGTAAACGCAATCATGCCTGTTCCTTTGGGTATTATCCTCTTCGCTAATTCATAATCCTTGTGTGATTCCAGTGATGGATGATGAACTACCTCTATCAAATCATGCATTTCTAGTCGCTTTGCAATTTCTGCTGCATTTGAACAATGAATTGGCATACGGGCTGCCAATGTTCTAATTCCCCTTTCTAGAAGGTAGCAATTGTGAGGATCTGGGGACCCCCCGAAATGTACTTTTTTGATGAACATCGATGCTATCAGATCTGCCCTTCCAACCACAGCTCCGCCAACAATGTCTGAGTGCCCACCGAGATATTTAGTAGTGGAGTGAATTACTAAGTCGGCCCCCATAGTAATTGGTTGACAGCCCCATGGTGATGCAAACGTGTTGTCAATAACTAATAGCAGCCCATGCTTTTTTGCAATTGAAGACATCGCTTCTATGTCGCATATTTTGATTACAGGATTGGTAATTGTTTCAATGTACAGCATTTTGGTATTTTCCTGAATTGCTGCCTCGTAAGATGATGGATCTTGCATGTCTGCCATTGTTGTTGAAATTCCAAAACGAGGCAGTTCTTCGGTCATTAAACCGTATGTGCCACCATAAACATCCGAGCTTGCTACAATGTGGTCGCCTTGTGAAAGCAATCCCATCAAAGTCGTTGATATAGCCGCCATTCCGCTTGCAAATAATTCTCCGTCTTCAGCTCCCTCAAGAGCGCATATTTTTTCTACAACAGCCTCAGAATTTACACTAGATAGTCTAGCATAGAGAAGTGTGTGCTGAGCACCTGCAGCCCAACCAGCGTACCTTTCGTCAGTAAGGTGATAGGTTGATGATTGGAAAATGGGGGTATTGACTGCTCCCTCAATGTGTTGCGTTCCAGCGTGTACTGCATTTGTTGAAAATTTTCTTTTGTCGGCCATGTCCGTCCCCAATTTGGGTTATGAGGCTGAAACACATCAACAATTCGGCTAAATTTAATCATGAATGTCGGAAAATACCCGTGTTTATTCAATAATTTCCGACAATATGACGGAATCATTGAAAATCTAACGTCTATTCGACTTGGCATGAAACTCGACAATATCGACCTGAAACTGATTGAATTACTAAAACAAGATTCTCGCTCATCTGTGACGTCTTTGGCCGAATCAATGGGTATTGCAAGGGTTACAACCCACGATAGGATGGTCAGACTCAAACGAGAAGGGATTATCAGAAGATATACCGTTGACATCGATGCAAAATCCTGGGGATATGATTTGAGAGCATTCATTTTTGCTCGATGTGATAGGGGAAATGTTGACCGTAGGGATGTAGCGCAAAAGATCTGTAAATTGTCTTATGTAGTTAGATGCAATGTAATTGCAGGAGACTGGGATTTATTGATCGAGGTTGTGAGCCCGTCAATGGATTCTCTAGGAGATGCTATACTCGACGGGATCTCGAAAGTAGGAGGAATCGCTGGAACACAAACGATGGTTTCTTTCTACGATTATTCTGGCCCAGCCTCATCGCTTAGATGATTGCTAGAACCTGATTCGTCTAATTCAACTAAGATATTCCCCAATAACAGGAGTAAGCCCATAGCAAGCCAGATTTTAATTTCCACTAGGCCCTGCTGCCAGCCATACAAAGTAGCCCAAACTGGCTCGAAGGAGTAAATTATAGCAGCATGTGTAGGGTTGAGGTGCCGTTGAAGTAAATTCAGTAATAAGATACACGCTAATGAACCGAATATGCCCAAACATAGTAGTGGGATTATCACTCCTTCTTGCCAAACAGATTCGAGAACCCTGATGTCGCTTGATGCTATAAGACTGATAACGAATGCGCCTAAAACCACCACCAAGAATGATGTCGAGGTCACAGCAATTGGATTGAGTTGCTTTGTGATTTTATCTGTGTAAATTATGTGTAATGCAAAGAAAATAGCGCACATCACGGTAAGGATTTCTCCTTTGCCCCATTCAATATGGGGCACGCCATCGATGAAGCCTGCGCCAATAGTTGCGAGTGCTACTCCTACAATCATCATTCTCGTCGGCTTTCTATCGCTAATTTTAACGGAAAATATAGCTGTAAATACAACGTATAGAGACGTCAAAAACGCAGAAACGGCTGGGCTAACCGTATCCAAACCAATCATTTGCAACACAAAACCAGGAAGCATCAAGCTCCCAAGAATTAACCCCCCTTTCCAGTCCTCTTTTGACTTGAGTGCTGACCTGGCCTGAACAGAAAACGGTAGAAGTAAAGCGAACGCAATGAAAAATCGGGCCGAGACAATTATGCCCACCACGCCTGATCTAGAGTACTCATCAATTTCACTATCTAAAGAATTCATTACTAATTTCATCCAGACGAAGGTACCCCCCCACAACAGGGTTACGAAGAATAGGCCAAGTGCGGCTTGTTGTCGCTTTGAGGCCATACTTCGTGGCCGTAGCGATTGCTTTTGATGCTGGCGGTTAAGTAAGTATTTTTTAACGGATTATTGCTTATCCATCAGTACCCTCTTGTGCTTGATGTATTGTGTCTATAACATGGGGAGCGGGAGGTTCTGGGATGAGCCCATCGAAACTGGGCCTATTCCCGACTCTGAAACTAATTTCGACTGTATTGTTGTTGGAGGTGGCCCGGGTGGGGCTTCTGCAGCATCATATCTGGCGATGGATGGAAAAAAAGTTTTGTTAATTGAAAAACGTGTTTGGCCGCGTGACAAGGTTTGTGGAGACGCTGTGGGCGGAAAATCTCTGGGCCACGTTAAAGCTCTAGGTGTTAAAGCAACGCTTGAATCCACACCTCATTTTCGTGTCACTGGAATTGTTTTTTCATCACCAAATGGTAGTGATGTTACCGTTCCCCTTCCTGAAGAAGATGTTGCAAAAATGGAGGCAGGGTACTCCCTTCCTCGGCAACAGTTCGACTGGTTGTTATTCGATAAAGCCACAGAATTGGTACTGGAAAACGGCGGGGCTGTAATTCAAGGAGCAATGGTAACGAAAGTCTTCGATGATGATGGTAAGATAACTGGAGTCGAGATTGGAATTGGTGGGAAAATGGGAGAGAAAAGGGTGTATACTGCGCCTTGGACTATCGGTGCTGCTGGCTATAGGTGCCCAGTGGCCAGAAAAATTGTGAAAGATTTAGCGCAAGAAGAACTGGTTGATAGGATGCACTATTGCGACGGTTATCGAGAGTATTGGTCTAACGTAAAAGGCTGTGAAGGCGATGCTGGCAATATTGAAATCCACTTTGTAGATACTGTAGTTCCTGGTTATTTTTGGCTATTCCCGATAGGGGGGGGCAGGGTTAATGTTGGAATAGGTATGGTCATGGGATTGTTGGATAAACAAGAGAAGAAACTCAAAGCCCTACAGGCAGATGTAATTGCTAATCACCCTTCTTTCAAAGATAGGTTTGCAGACGCAGAACTAATTGCAGGCACTGGCAAAGGCTGGCAGTTGCCTTTTGGCAGTCCAAGAAAGGGAGAGAAAAACCAACCAAGAAGAGCCTATGCTCCAGGAGCATTGCTTGTTGGAGATTCAGCCAGTTTGGTAGATCCATTTTCAGGAGAAGGTGTAGGTAACGCATTAGTTAGCGGAGAAATGGCAGCAAGACATGTTATCCAAAACAAAGGAGGAAGTGAATATCAAGATGAATTATGGGCAGCACTAGGCCC
This sequence comes from Methanobacteriota archaeon, assembly GCA_002720115.1. Lineage (GTDB taxonomy): Archaea > Thermoplasmatota > Poseidoniia > Poseidoniales > Poseidoniaceae > MGIIa-K1. Next base: position 24,767 of record PBGS01000045.1, on the reverse strand, counting down.
AGAACTAACAAACTCATTCAAAATGCAAAAGATGAGCAGGAGGAAGTGGTTATTGAACTGGTTCGTAGGTAAAGCTAGCAAAAAACCAGTTATTCAAGAAATGATGACGGAGATGATTGCAAGTAAAGAAGCTCAAGAAAATCTCCACTCAAAGTGGTTCCTAGTCAAAACCTTACTATTCTGATGTGATTACATGAATTCCAAATTAGAAGGAATAAAGGCAGTCTTCTTAGATTTGGATGGAACAATATATCTTGGAGGAGAGTTGATTCCTGGGGCAATCGATTTTCTAGATAGATGTGAAAGCAATGGCGTACAACGCTACTTCTTGTCAAATAACTCATCTAGGTCCGTTTCTCAGTATGTTACAAAGTTACAGAATATGAACATACCATGTAGCAATGAGGATGTCTTATTGTCAACTCACGACCTCCTTTCATGGCTTAGAAATGAAGGGGTCAGCAGGACGTGGGCTATTGCGACGAGCGGTATGTGTGAAATGATGGAGGCTGCGGGCATAACAACAAGGGATAGCGATCCAGAATACGTTGTTTTGGGCTATGATACTGAAATCAATTACGAGAAAATTTCTACCGCCTCAATACATATACACAGAGGAGTTCCATTAGTCGCAAGCCATCCAGACAAAGTATGCCCTTCCCCTGAAGGAGGCCTTCCCGATGTGGGCGCCTATCTAGCGATGTTGAAAGTGACTACTGGAAAAGACCCGGTACACATAACAGGAAAACCAAATCCGGGAATGATTCTGCATAAGATCGAAGAGTTAGGATACAAACCTGAGGAATGCGCAATGGTTGGTGATAGGCTCTACACAGACATGGAGATGGCTATACGAGCGGGGTGCGTATCTGTCCTGGTACTTTCCGGCGAGGCCACACTAGAGGATTACGCAGTTTGGGACGGTGGCAAAGTGAATGTTGTTGTTGATTCAGTCGATGAACTACTGAGGTGAGATTTTGGGGAGAATTAACGAATTTCTCTCTAGAAGGAAAAAATTTGAACCCGAAGGTCACGTTGTTTCAGGAAGATTAGCTGAATTTAGATTGATGAAACTAACCAGAGCAGTCGCAAAAGATGCGTTGGTCCTTGAAGGAATAAGAATCCCAGACCCTGATGAGGGGGGAAGAAGAGAAATCGATATGGTTATCGCTACCAAAAATGAAATTTTATTTGTTGAGCAAAAACATTGGTCTGGCTCTTTCACAATAACAGAAGAGGGGCGGTTTTTCCAGAAAAGAAAGAATGGTGGCACTCTTTTGCACAAAGATATTGTGGCTTGGACATTCAGAAAGGGTGAGTTATTATGCGATTTGCATGAGAGAAGAACCGGAGTTAAAGCTCCAAGTAGCAAGGTCGTTCTTGTATTTTCAAATAAAAATCTAGAATGGGACCCATTACCAGAGGGGACACCTGCAGAAGCATACGACGAACTGGGATTCGTCGAGATGGTGGAAAATATGGAAAAGGGTGCTCCTGATGAGTTGTTGAAAGAGACACTGCTTGGCTTCGGAACATGGGACACAATACACCTCAATGGTGGCAAAACACTTCACGGGGACATTCTAGAATACCCATTTGCGAAAGAAGATTGTACAATAACTCATACAGGTCTTATGGGTTTAATAACCGGCCCGAAAAGCTCGCTATCGACTGGACAAGTTGTCAAAGATCAATCTGGGCCATTTGTTTCAGTTGTTGGAGAAGATGGGGCCAGGTTGATTCCATTTGCTACTATTGCGAAAATTGAGTTTAGCAACCCCAAGCGAGAATGGGGCTGACGTTGTGTTAGGCCTCAGTAAGCGTTTTAGTTAATAATTTATTTTTATGCATTTTGAATTTATGATAATGCATTCCGCAATTCCAAGGCATCTATCCTATTATCGCCGTTAGTATCAAGCGCTGTAATAATGAGGGAGATTTGACTAGGAGACAGGGCGTCGCCAACTAAATTTTTGATTCCTTTATACAATTCTGGGCCGTTTATTGTTCCATCTCCATCGGTGTCGATTTCTTTGAACAGATCTTCCACCGACTTTCCGCTATCTTTCATTAAATCCCTTAGTTTAACCAAGGCTTCTTTAGTTGCCATGCTAAACGCACCTTAAATTAGGATTAAACAATTTCCACCTAGTTCTATAATTGAAAGGTTTGAAACGAAGTCTCGCTGCCCAATAGAATATGGCCGAAGCTTGGATTGAGTCAATAGGATTGGTTGCTGGTGTTCTAGGCATTGTAGCGTGGATTCCACAAATCAGAGAGGTTTGGGTGAACAAACGTCACGACGGTGTTTCACTTGCAACATTCGGCGTAGTTACAATAGCTCTGTCTTTATGGTTAATTTACGGCATACTGATTGATTCAATCTCGATGATCATTGCTAATGTCATGACGTTAGCAGCAATTTTCGCGGTCATAATAGGCGTGATGCGCCTAAGAAGTAGAGATCAATAAGCTGACTTTGTTGTCGTAATTATCGCTGCAGCAATCTTGTATGGGTCGCCATTAGACGCTGGTCTACGGTCCTCTAATCTTCCAATCCAACCGTCTTCTTTTGTTGTAACTGGTATTCGGATGGATGCTCCACGGTCCGAGACTCCGTATGAGAATTCGTGAATTGACTGTGTCTCATGGAGACCTGTTAGTCGCTGTTCATTGTGCGCTCCATAGACATCGATGTGTTTCTTGATGTTCTTTCCAAACGCTTCGCATATCTTTGTCATTAATTCTTCACCGCCTTCTTCGCGCATTCTTGTGTCTGAGAAATTTGCATGCATTCCACTACCATTCCAATCTGTAGCACCCAGGGGTTTGGGATGCCATTCAATATGCAATCCATATTTCTCTGCGTTACGCTCTGCCAGATATCGAGATACCCAGATTTGGTCTCCTGCATCTTTTGCGCCCTTTGCGAATATCTGGTACTCCCACTGTCCACAAGCAACCTCTGCATTGATTCCTTCAACATTCAAGCCTGCTTCTAGGCACTGATCAAGATGGTCCTCGATGCAATCCCTACCGAATGCATTCTTTGCCCCAACAGAGCAGTAAAATTGTCCTTGTGGCGTCTGGTCTCTAGGGAATCCAAAGGGAAGGTTTGTCTCTGGGTCCCAAAGGAAATACTCTTGTTCGAATCCGAACCAAAAGTCGTTGTCGTCCTCTTCTATCGTTGCTCTTCCATTAGTGGCATGAGGAGTTCCATCAGCGTTCAGGACTTCGCACATTACAAGATATCCAGAATTTCTATCAGGATCAGGGAAGATTGCTACAGGCTTCAGAACACAGTCGGATGAACTTCCATCCGCTTGGTTCGTTGACGACCCGTCAAAGTTCCACAGAGGGCACTCTTCTAAACTGCCGCTGAAGTCCTTTCTTACCATTGTCTTGCTTCTCATGCTTTGTGTCGGCTCTTTTCCATCAAGCCAGATGTATTCTAGTTTTGCCCACATGGGTATCAAAGTGCCCGATACGAGTGGGGTATATTATACAATCGCCCATTTTTGACAGTGGTTTTTGAAGCAAATTTCGAGTTTGAATTATATATATTGCTCAAATGATTATTTATTAACCTATATTTGGTGCCACGCTTTATTCAAATGCTTGCGCAGAGCTCTTTCGAATGTTAATTTGAACATTTGACAAAAATTTAGTTGTTAGCAGCATTTTCACTTTGCGGAGTGACAAATACTGTGCTACCGTCTCTAGATATTTGAGGGAAAGAGAATGTGCCGCCATTTACAGAAACTGGGCAAGAGTTTCCACATGCTGGAGCAAGGTAATCCTCCCCGGTTTCAGTGAGCACTAATTTAATTCCATGTCCTGCAGGAAGAATTACATCCATTGCTTGGAATTCCATCAACATAACCAAATTTTGTCCTGGAAATACAGTTTGAGGATAGTATCCACCCGCATGATAACGGATGTCCATAGTCGCATGTCCCAATCTTAACCCGGTTTCTGCATCTTGTAATTCAGCGAATATTTGGCCGCCATCAAATGATGCTGTTACATCAAGGTGTAAAGTGGGAAGTCCTGCTATGTGTGTGTCTTGAGTGAAACCATCGCAAGTTATTGAAACGCTTTGAATGCCGCCACCTATGACAGAAACGCCGCCGACGTTGTTACCTTGCTGGTCGCATGTTGAGATATCGATAGATTCCCATGTTGCGTCTTGTGGAGGCCATAATTCTTCTATTCGCCATTGGCCATCATTACGCTGAATTTGTGCATGGTTGTCGGGTTTTGGGCCAACTCCTTTGAGATAATATTCAAACCATTCAAACAAATCCTGTCCCCAGTCCCATCGAGTCATGTTGTGGATTGCTTCGCCCCCGTATCCTGAATCTTGATTATTGTGTTTTGTCCATTGATCGGGATAATTGTGCTCCCACTGGCCGAGCATTCCCCTTACGTTATATCCCGCATTCGAATAATCGAGATACCAATTAACCCCGCTTGGGCCCCCAAATACTTGATGAGGGTCGACATTCCAATCCTGCATACCTTGTATCCAGTATATTGAACCGTTCCAATTTTGAAACGCTTTATCGATATGACTTCGCTCGTCGTAATAATTTTCCATATAAGGGTCGAGTTCCCCCAACCCATAAGTTACGGGACCGGCGAATATACCTTCAATTATATCTGGACAGATGTTGTCTAAGTCGTCTCCATTGTAATCCACGGTGCTTCCGAAATAATTCATATGCATGATTTGGCTTCTTGCTTCTGCGCTGCCGTTTTTGTAAAGAAGAGGGTGTAGTGCAGTGGTTCCAGATATTGGAACTATTGTTTTGAGGTGTTCACTAGCAAGAGCTGCTGCCTCCCATTGTGTAGCCCCCTCATACGACTTGCCGTATAGTCCAACATTGCCATTGGACCAATTCTGCTGTCCGAGCCATTCTACAGCTGAATGTATCCCTAACCCCTCTCCTGCGCCGCGATAATCAAAACAGCCGCTAGATTCTTCAGTTCCGAATACCGATACTTGCGCAAATGCATAGCCGTGTGGAATGAAATTATCAAAAATAAATTCGCCTCTACCGACACCAACAACATTAGTAGCACCGGATTCTGAGCCTGGTTGTCCGTATGAGAAATATGGGCTAACCACTGCTATCACAGGTACTCTTTCGCCGGATAGTGTGTTATTTGGTAGCCAATAGGATAAATGGACATTGGAGGTGGGTGGTCCTGTTTCCCAAATATCAGAAGTGTCTACCTCGAAGGTTGCTTCCTGAACATCAAGAGCAGAATAAGGCCCTTTTTCGAGAACCATTGCATATGTACCATTCCAATCCCATTCTAAGAATTGACGGTCGGTGATGCTAGGATAAAATGGGTCTCCGGGTTCTTTTGCGGCCGGGGATTCATCCAAACCAAAGCAGCCCGCTAAAGGTGCCATCAACACCAAAATAGCCAACAGGATTGCAGGGCGCATTATTGGGTGCGTATCACCCATGCGGCAAGAAGATGACCCTGTTGTGATTAGGACCAATATGCCTGTATTGGTTACGGGAGCAAGTGGTTTCATCGGGTCGCATGTTGTAAGAGAATTACTTTCGAGGGGTTATTCTGTTAAAGCGATGATTAGAGATAGTTCATTATCTGGAATTTTTCAAGAGAATGATAGGTTGGAGATTGTTCAGGCAAACTTGTTTGATATCGATTCTCTCAAACTAGCTGTACAAGATTGTGATGATGTAATTCACTGCGCAGCGTCACTATATATCGGTGCTAAGGACGTCAAAAAAGAGGTTGTAGACCCGTCTGTAATAGGAACAAAAAACCTCTGCGAAGTAATGGGTAATGTAAGAAGGATTGTTCACACCTCTTCTGTAGCAGCAATACGTTCATCAACATTTGAAAATGGTAAAGTGTTTACCAGGCGAGATTGGTGCGAAGATGCTGATGAGTTGAATAACTCCTATGGATTTGCAAAGGCTGAGGCTGAGAGGGAAATTAGGAAGTGGGCCTCTGAAAGAGATGTTAGATTGGTAACTATTCACCCCTCAATTGTGTTCGGCCCCATACTTCACAGACGGCATACAGATGGATCTATGGCATACTTGAAACACTTCTGTGGAAAGATCCCTTTTGTATTGGATATTCATGTTAATTTTGTAGATGTAAGAGATGTTGCTGTCGCTCATGTTAATGCATTAGAATATGGAGAGGATAAAGGTAGGTATATAATTCACAAGAAAGGGCTTTGGATGAATGAAATTGGTCAGATTCTGAATCTAAATCTAAAAGGAAAGTTTGCTACAAAAAGGTTGCCGAGATTTCTTGCATACGTGCTCGCTTTTTTCCACCCAAAATTGTCTATCAAAAGATTGAAAGGAAATCTGGGAAGCTATGTTTCATATGATGTAGAAGATTCTTTTGAAGTTCTTGACTTGCCAAATTACGATTTTGAGAGGACTATTGTAGACTCTATTAATTCTATAAGGGCGTAAAATTGAACCAGTCCCGTAGAATCCCACTGATAATGGCGAGCGAGGTTTGGGGTAGTCGATGGAGTAGTTCAACCTCGGTTATAGCGCGGAAGTATATGGAAGTTGCAGCAAGAAAAAAGTCTCTAGTTTGTCTAGCCGCTGACCGAAATACGATGAGTGGTTTGTTTGAATTAATCGAACTTGTCGGACCTTACGTTGCTGCCCTCAAGACACATGTCGACTTAGTTGAAGATTGGAATAAGGAAATCTGGGAGGAATTTTGTGACGCGGCTAATAATGCAGACCTGTTGATTTTTGAGGATAGAAAATTCGCAGATATCGGTAAAATAAGTCGTAATCAAATGGCAGGGATTTATGATATTCGTTCGTGGGCTGATTTGGTCACCTCGCACTTGATAAGTGGGCCAGATGTTGTTGATGGTTTACAAACAGGTTGGAGTGATGTAAACCGAGATGGAGGGGTTTTATTGTTAGCCCAGATGTCGAGCAGGGGTAATTTATTGACACCAGAATACACAGAGAGAGTAGTTAGCGAAGGAAGAAAGCATGCAGGGGTTTTCGGATTTATTGGTAATGGATCAAGGCCATCAGAGATAACCGACCTGAGAAAAATGGTCGGGGACGAAAAAATGATTTGGACGCCTGGTGTAAATTTACAAACGGGAGATGGTGAAATGGGACAGAGGTATGGCGACCCTAGGAGTGCTATAATCTCTGGATCTGATTGTATTATTGTGGGGAGTGGTATACACCAATCTGAAAACCCTATTGAAGCCGCAAAAAAATATGCTTCAGCGTCTTGGAATGCCTTACTAGAGAGAGAATTATGACACTTCTTGTTGCGTTATTAGTAGGGACCCCCCTGGGTGTTGGCATTGGTTGGTTGGTTTGGAATGCATGGAATAGTAACAGGGTTTTAGATCACAAACTAGAGATGGGAGATGTTGAGCTTTTATCATCTACGAATTACAAGGTGTCCGAAGTAATCAGAGCACCCGCTGGCAGTAGAGTAGAGAAGATAGCACCACATAATACCCAAATAAATGAAGGGGGATACGTAAGACAGAAATTACCAGATGGTCGTACTGCATTGATACCTATTGAGATGGTTCAAGAAATTAGATCAGTCCATTCGACCACACATACCATCCAGCAACCCCCAACAGAGTAAATAAAATCAAAACTATAAGCAATCTTTTTGCTTTACTAGATTTCTTCTTTTGGGGAATCCTCTGTTCGATTGGAAGTGGATTAATAGGTAATGTTTCTGTGAGGATATTAGGGTCTGGTTGAGGTACTGGATCTTCGTCCTTTTCGACTTGTATCATACCTTCAACAGGATGAATTGTATCAAGATCTTCCAACCCTGGTGCTTCAGGTATTGGACCTAGTACTAGATGCCAAATTGCTTCTATTGAAGAAGATGTAATTGGTTTCTCTATCCACCCTATCGCTCCTGCTGAATGAGTTGCATCGGTAGCTAATTGCGCTTGCCTCTTAGGGGCAGAAAATAATATCCTGCAATCATTCCCGTGTTCCCTCATTTCCAGTGCTGCCAAATGGCCGTCCATAGAAGGGATATCTAGGGCTAGCACAACTAATTCGGGGTCGAGCCTTATGTATTCATCCACAGCTCTATCTCCATCTTCACAAGTCTCGACGTTGAAATCCCGCTGACGGAATATATTTGATAGCCTGTGTAAGGACATTTGATTATTATCAACAAGAAGAACTGTTGGTGCTTCTTCGTCACTAACATCGGTAACTCTGACCATGGATAACATGTATGTGAAGTACTTCATACTCATGAATCAACCGCTTAATTTTACAAAAAGAATTCATTCTTCCTCGTCAGAGATTATTTCCGAAGGGCCTTCTTTTGGATTGGTGAAGGTTTCCCTGATAGCCTCGGATTCAGAAACCTGGTCTTCAAGTGCTCTTTGCCTCGAAGGGGCTTTTACAAATTGAAGTTGTAATTCCGAGATAATTCCATTCAACATAGTTCCCTCTTTAGACGAGAGGTTCCCTTTCATTTTCGTTTTTAGCATAGATAATGTATCTATGGCAGCCTTAGTTTCACCTAAGTTGTAATGAACCCTTCCCTCGCTATCTTGTAGCAGGCCCATATGCATCATGGCACTCCGTTGTAACATATGCACTAATTGAAACAAATGTATACTATCATCGTCATCGAAAAATTCCTGTGACATTATATCCCTCACTCAAATAATTGTTCTAATAACCAATCTGGATCGAATTGAATGAGGTCATCATACTCTTGTCCTACACCGCAAAGTACGATTGGTTGTCCTGTAGCATGGGCTATTGACAATCCTGCACCTCCTTTAGCATCAGTATCCAACTTGGTCAATACAGCCCCATCAAATTTCAACATTTGTTGGAAATTTTTTGCCTGGTCAACGGCATCATTTCCAGCAAGTGCATCTCCTACAAACAGCGTAAGATGTGGGTTTGCAACCCTCCTAACTTTCTCTAATTCTGCCATTAAATTGGATTTATTCTGCATCCGCCCTGCTGTATCAACAAGTACGACATCGATTTTTTTCGCTTTGGCTGATTCTACCGCGTCACGAGCAATTGCTGCACTATCGCCACCGCGCTGAGAACTAACACACCTAATTCCCAACCTATCACAATGAGTCTCTAATTGTTCGATTGCTCCTGCTCTAAATGTATCTCCTGCAGCCGCGATTACAGAGTGGCCCTTGTTTTGGAGGTTGTGTGCGACTTTAGCGACTGTTGTTGTTTTCCCTGTACCGTTGACGCCGACGAACATGATCACGACAGGAGAGTCTCCTTTCTCTATGAAACTGTCAATTGATGCATAAAAATCCCAATATCCAGCATTAAGAATGCCTCTTAACGCTCTTTTTAGGCTTGCTTCAAGAACTTTGGACAAATCAGCGCCTCTTCTAAGACGTTGGCCGATTAAATTCCTCTTCAAAGCCGTCATAACAGCGGTTACAGCGTCAGAGGAAATGTCTGACTCCAGCATAATCCATTCTAGTTCTTCCATCAAATTATTGAGAGCGTCGCTTTCTTTGATTACACGGCCCCCAGATTCAACAACCCCTCCACCCAAGTCGATGCTTATTCCATCATCTTCTATAATACCAATACCGCCAGAGGGAGATGATTTAACTTCAACTAATTGTCTCCCTGTAGTGGTTCTCATCATGTGAAGATCAATTTTTGAACCTGCCAATCTTTTGACTTCTTTTGCCCCTCGTTTTTTCATCTCTTTTTGTTGGGCTTTTTTTCTCGATGCTTCTTTTTTCGCTTCTTTAGCAATAATTTTCCTTTCTTTGCGAGTTAGTCTGGTCGGTAAGGTATAGGACTCATCTTCCTCCCATTCGTCCCACTCATCCTCAGAATTTTTTGGTAATTCTAATTCTTCATCATCATCAAAATCTTCCCACTCATCATCCTCTTCATCAAAGCCGGGTTGTGTTTTGTAAGCAGGAACATGTGTTCTTAGTTTGGAAAATTCTTCATGTTGAGACAATGCCTGTTCGGCATCTTCACTGCCTTCTTCAGCGGACAGTGATTCTGTGTCTACTTCTTCAGCGGCTTTTCGAACTTTTTTTCGAAATTTGTCAAAAAGGCCCATTCAATCACCTAATCATCAAGGGTTAATTCTCCACCCATGCTCTTTCTTCTGCGACGTTGTGGTTTTTCTTCAACTTTAGTTTTAGTAGGTTCTGATTCGTTATCATTGGAAGAATAATTCTTGGCTGCTTCTTCAAAATTTGTAGCCAGTTCTTCTATCCTCTTTCTCAATAATGATGCTTCGGCTTCAAATTGAGTCCTTAGTTCACTTAAGTCCTCTAATCTTTTAGTAACCAAATCTTCAGCATTTTCTACTGTTCTTTCACCAAAAATACCCGTTCCCAAATCAACAATTGTTGTGACTTGCTTCGGGATTGGAATCATCACCCCAGCGCCCAGTGGTATATGTCCGCTCTTACCATCAGATAGTGCTTTCAATGCCCTTCGCGTATCATCGTGTTCGAGTTGAACTGCCTCAATTCTCTCAATCTGTTGATTGATTTCATCTAACCTGCTACGATTCATATCGACAAGTTTCGCTAAGCGTTGTAATTCAATTGAATCAACCATTCATTTCACCAGTTTTAATTGGTTAGAGAGATTATCAAAAATAATTTGATTATTCTTCTTCTGTAGGAGCTATTACTCCTCCTGCTGCCGCTATTTGGTCTCTGAAAGCATGCAATACCATAGGTTCGGTGGATGTGCGAGGGTCTATCTCTGAAATTGATTCGATGTGAATCATTCTTCTGCTTGCTTTGTGACGAGAGCCGATTATTGAGTAACAGCGGTGTTCTGCATCGTCTGCAGAACTCGCAACAATATCCATGTTGAACTTCTGTCGTTGGCTGCCGAATGGGGCTGTGCCGGAAATACGGAAGGCTTGCATGTTCCGCCCGACCTGTGAATGAGTATTAAACGCGCTGGCGCGACTCAGTGTGTATAAATCTTCAACCGTAAGAGTGATTTCAGTGTCTCTATGCGAGTAGGTGTAGGTTTGGCGTTGATGCTTCTAACCTGCTACTTTACACAATTTGTATCCTCTGAAAATGTTATGGATGTGGGGGTTGAATCGGAACTCTCCTACTTGGATGGGAGTGGTATCATAATTGCCGTTGCTGACACTGGTATAGATATGGATCACTCATGTTTTAGAAACACAACTAGCGAGGTTGGTGAGCCGAACGTATTTCATAGAAAGGTTATACATTTGAATGATTCAATTGATGATTGGGATAATATCGGACACCAGCAATTTAGACATGGAACTCACATTGCTGGTATCCTAGCTTGCGATTCACTCGATAAAAGTGATATCTCGTCTATTTCAAATGGAGCGAGATTGGTTGTTCAAGATATTGTTAACGAGAACGGTTGGCAGCCACCAGAGGATGTTACAACTCTGCTTGCTGAATCTACAAGGTTTGGTGCTGTGATAAATTCGTGGTCTTGGGGAGATAACACCATAAATTACACAGAAAGAAGTAAAATGATAGATAAATGGACCAATGAGAACCCATGGTCTCTTGTTTTTGTTGCTCCGGGAAACACTGGAAATACTATGTTAGAGCCTTCTAATGCATACAATGTGGTTTCTGTGGTTGCAAGCAACCAAGAGGAAAATGAGAGTTTGTGGCAGGGTAATTCTCACGGACCCGATGTAAATGAAAGGAGAGGTGTGTTGATTTCTGCGCCAGGGGTACAGATAAAATCAGCAGAGGCAGACGGCCAAAAAAATACTTTGAATAATGGTTCTAGAGAAATGACCGGAACGTCGATGGCGGCCCCGATGGCCGCTTCTTTTACAGCTCTATTACAGCAATTGATAGAAAGTGAATATGGTTACACGCCATCCGCCCCCTTGTTGAGATCGATGCTTGCCGCATCAGCACAAGGAATAAATGGAAATTATCCAAATGAACTGCAAGGTTATGGCAGGCCATCTCTTGATTCGTTCGAGTCTGATTACTACGTTCACGACTCTTATTTTTTGGATAATTGGACCTCTATTATTGAAGAACGGGGAGGAGATATGGCTGGCCTATTATCCAATCCTTGGAACGGCAGTGGTGCTGTTGGTCCATTTTTGTCACAAAACGATACCTGGTCTAGATTATTTGCGCCGGTAAAAGGTGAAGATTTTGAGGTTGTTATGTCATATAACGCACGAACTATTGATTATGATATTGATGATTTAAGACTGATAGTGCACACCCCTGATGGTCGTTTTGCAATTGATGACAATATTGGAAATTCAGGCTATAGTCAAATGTATTACAGTTCGTTTGCAGACCCACTTAGTTACAACTCTTCAAACGAAACGACTGTTATGGTAAGATTGCCTGCATCAGAAGTCGAAAATTTTGAGTGGTTAAAGGTTGAAGTTGTTGCCAATGAAATATACCAAGGGGAGAGAAATGGCTTTCTTGGTATTGAAGGTGATAAAATTGGTTTTGGTTTGGTAGCCACCGGTGCTAAAAATCTCACAATGAATACTCCTCCTGATATTACTATTTTAGAAGGGCCAAAGAATGGGGATAACTACACTGATAATTTCTCTGTTAAAGTGTTGGTGGATGATTATGAAAATGATAGTTTTGTTGTTGTATTTCGTCTTGTAAACTCTGATTTCTATGTTGAGAAGAGTGGTTGTTCACAATTACATAATTCCACTACGATCCTAGATTGTGAAGTATCTATTGAAAGAGATATTGTTCCAAGACCAACTAATAGAGATGATTGGAGATTTGAAATTATAGTTGCCGACAACAATTCTTCGGTTTGGACGTCGCCTAAATTATCTAACCTCACAACAGTCAATTTTTCAATTTGGTGGAATCCCCCAATGTTAAATGAAGATAATTTGGTACCCATAGACAAACCTGATCTGGTTACTAAACAAAACAAAGCCCTGGTATTGGGGATTATTGGGGTCGTTTTAGGGGCTGTTGTGGCGGCTAGTATAATGTTTAGAGGGTTTGAAAAACGTGTCTTAGATGATGTTCCAGATCCTTTTAGAGAAGAAGAATAGGTTTTCAAGACGCGAGTGAACATTAAAACAAGTAACTCTGTGGGTCATATGTCCGAAGGACAAAGGTGAGAAGAAAATGGGAGAAAGACTCTATGTTGGAATTGATTTAGGAACATACCAATCAACAATTGCGAGTAGCGATGGTTCGTTAAAAACAATTGAGACTGTTGTGGGCCGACCAAAAGACCCTGTTGCTAGAAACTTCCTAGGAAGAGATGTTTTATTCGGAAATGATGCTTTGAAAAACAAACTTGCATGTAATTTATACCGCCCAATGGCTGCCGGAGTTGCCCAGGATGATGAAGCAAATCTCGCTGCTGCAAAGGCTTTCGTAACTCACTTAATCGAAACTGTTGGACCGGAAGATTATGATGAGGTCTTCGGAGTAATCTGTTCACCTTCCCACGTTTCATTTACAGACAAGAGTAACCTTGTTGCTACATTGAGAGGACAAGTCAATGCAATCATGGTTGTAACTGAACCTTTCGCCACCGCTTATGGTATCGGTGAAATTTCAGGTTCCATATGTGTAGATATTGGAGCTGGTACTACAGACATTGCACGACTTTACGGAATATTCCCTACAGAAGAGGACCAGGTTACAATACAAGAGGCTGGAGATTGGATTGACATTCAACTGATGGAATTNGTACAGAAAAAATACACCGGTGCTCAAGTTACAAAAGATATGGTTAGAAAGTGGAAGGAAGAATTCTCATATGTTAACGGAGATGACCGTGAACAAATGGTTGAACTATCTGTAGAAGGAAAGAAACAGGTCGTAGATATTGGAGACCTAATCAAAGCTGCTTGCTCAATGATTATTGGAAAAGTCGGTTCTGCNATAAAATCAATTGTCGCTACTGCAGACCCTGAATATCAACCAATTCTAAGAAACAACATAATTCTCTCAGGNGGAGGTTCTTTGATTGACGGTATTGCTGATGCTATTGCTAATGATATTGCTGACATTGGTGATGTTACTGTAACTTGTGTTGAGGACCCTATCGAAAAGGTTGCNACTGGAGCAATGGCACTGGCCCAAGATATGCCTGACGAACAATACACCGCAATTAACTGAGGGTCTCACAAAGGGCCTGATTGGTCGCCNGACCAATGAAAGGTTGAAGAATGGTTGTTGTGCGATAACCTTCAATGACGTTCGGCGCTGATACTCCAGGGGGCATTCGTCGCATGACNGAGANTACTAGTGATGAGCGTGCTGCTCTNGAGGGTATGCTTCGTGCTTACCCTGTTGATCAGTTAGTAGAAGAAGTGTTNGTNGCATGGCAAGAATTGGCCGATAGGAATGAAGATTTGGTAACCTCAAAGCAGCGACTTAGAGTACTTGAATTGGATTTGGCTGAAAGGAAGGATGATGTTGCACCNGAGGTCGCTCAACTAAANGCAACTGAAAGTGAGTTAGAGGAAGCTGGTGCTAGAATNGTACACTTGGAAAGGTTGCTTGANGATACAAGAAAAGAACTCGATGANAATAGGTCTAGTATNTCTTTAGAAGAAAGGGAAAATCTCGAGANAGAAGCTGNNCAGTTACGGACTTTAACCAACGAGCAAGATGANGTTATTGCTGAGATGGAAGGGAGAATGGGACAAATGGTTGAAGCTCTAGAAAGAGCCGCCAATGCTGGTTTGACAAGTGTAACGGCTGATGAGGTTCGTGCATTGAAAGCACAATCTGATTCTCTTGCTGCTGATTTAGATGCTGAAAAAGCTGCGAATAATTCCCTNGAAGAAGAGAGGCAGCGACTTAGAGATATTGCCGATAGGTTGAGGGGTTTGTTAGATGCTAGGGATAATCGATTAGCTGAGTTAGAAGAGCAACTTGAGAGGGTTATGCAAGGTCCAAGATCTGTTTCTGCTGANCATGATTATCTNGTTGAACAAATTGAGGAATTGAAGCGTAGACTGTTAGAGAGAAATAGGGAATATGAATCACTAAGGAGAAGAGAAAGAAGACTCCATAATGATGTCTTTGAAAGAGATGAAAGGATACAACAAATGTCATTGACTATTGGTGACTTTGAAGCTGCTCTAACCGATAGAACATCTGAGATTAGAGAATTAGAAGCACANAGAGANAATGCTGTAAATCAATTAGACGGTGTAAAAAGATCTGAAAGAACAAGAGAGGTTGTGGGAANGGTNTTTGCTGATTCCTTATCTCTGGTGNGGAGCCATGATGAACGTGAATTAAGGAAAGAAGTTTATTCAAATTCTCCGAATGTTGAAAGAACAATATCAGCACCAAGTTCTGAAGATATGCAAACTCTAGCTGAAGGAGGAACTGTAGATTTGGATAAGGCTCTTGAGGTTATTGAAAAGGGGATGGATGTTCCAAAAGAGGCTNGGCCGGAATCTCCAGGGGGTACTGGAGACCCTGTTATTTACGAAGATGAAAGTTGAATTGCGGTTACAATCTCTGATATTTTATCACTGAGTTCATCCATAGATGATGCCTCTTCTGTTAGAGTACCAGTCACAATCCAGTCAGCTCCAGAATTTGCTGCTAGACTCGCTTGGTCTGGATTCTTGATACCACCACCAACAATTAAACATAATTCCTCCACCTTTTTGGCTGATTCAATAAATGAGGGTCTTACTTGCAACTTTGCACCGCTGCCTGCCTCTAAATACAANATTTTGAAACCAAACATTTTGGCTGTAAGTGCATAAGAATGTACTAGATCNTCTTGACCGTTTTGGATTAAATCTGCATCTCCAACTTCTCCAACTTTACCNCCTGGTTCAAAAACAAGATATCCAGTAGGTAACGTTTCAATTCCAAATTCATGTAAATATGAAGCACCCCTTAACTGTTCACCAATCAAGAATTTACGATTTTGAGAATTCATTAACATCATGAATGTTATTCCATCTGCTGCGGGNGANAGAGCGTGTGATCCACCGGGAAANAGGATTACTGGNACTTTCCACATGTCCTCTTCTGACGAAGGGTCTTGACTAGAAGCAAAAACTTGTAATTCTAATGCATCTTGTATTGATTTACAGGTTTCATGAACAACCTCATCTGGTGTATCTGTTGAACCACCAACGAAAATCATTCTAGAGCCTGAACTAACTGCTGCAATAGCCCTACGAGTTGCTACTTCTGACGTTTGTTTTCCAGGATCTATTAGTGTTANATGACGACAACCACGACTCCGGTCAAGAATATAATTTTGTAGACCCTCGTCCGGTAGCATATTATTGTGCCTCCTGAAGGGAATGAATGATTTTTTTGGCTATTGCCTCTCCCTCTTTCACAGATTCATCAGCCCATATTTTTGATGAGGATGTTGGATGTTCTCCNGACATTATTTCTATCCATCCTTGNTNTGGNCTAGGTAGATTTCCTCTTATCCAACATTCAATTAGACCGTCACCCCTTTTGAAGCAAAANCTGTCTTCGNGTATNGTATCTANTTCGAATTCTTTTGGTATNTCTCTNTTAATCATAATNCCACCTCTCCAAATATCTAGTTCATATTGTGTACCTGCTTTAGGCCATCCTGGAGAAGCAGACTTGCCCCCTGTACAGTTGACTGAGTCTGTGGGAGCTATTGACTTTAGCAAAATTACACCTCCTAAATCTGATACTTCTTTTGCTAACAGTTTTTCATACCATTCTCTTCGAAATGCCCAGCCGTGTTCATTTCTTAATGCACTAGATTTTTCAATAAATTTNGATGGTANTGATTTGATAATTCCAGGTGATCTAANTGGATTACCTATTTCTTGACGTGCCTCATACAATGTTACATCGTAATTTCTTTTCAATAAATAAATTGCACAAGATAGACCCCTTACGCCAGCCCCAGCTATTTCTATCATACATTAACAGCCTCTATGCTTAGTGCAAAAACAGGACATGATTTGATACAGTATTCACAAAGAGTACAATTTTTTTGCTCGACTACTGCAAGTCTGCTAACGAGATCTAAAGCGTTAGTGGGACAAAGAGCTATACATGCCCCGCAACCATAACATAGACTTTCATCAACTACGAATTTACCGCCTTTGACGCCCGCCATGTGCAGTTGCAGTGGATACATACACATTGAATCATCGGCTGGATATCCGATGGAAATATGAAATATCTATAATTGCAAATTTTTCAGATAGTGAAAGGATTTGCATTAGAAATGAAAAATAGAATAAATTTTGATAATATGAATCACATTCATACACCCCTATATTTCCTTTGGAAATTAACTAATAAGAANGTAACTGAGTAAGGATTGATGTGTGTATCAATANACGTGAGTAAGCCCCTTTGATGTTTTTCGCGTATAGCCTATAATNATAACACAACAAGAATTGATATCATTCNCCAAACTATTTACTCCAGTGGAAACACAGGGGTCCGACATATTCATGCATAAAACAAAGTCACGTTGAAATATGGTGTTTTATTCTCCAGGTAGGACAACATCCTATCCAGATGAACCCCCTNATTCAGGAATCAGATANCATTACCTTGGTGGTGGNAATGAAGTTGGTAATGTTGGTTGTGTTTTTGAAGATNAANTAGGTACTAGGATGNTATTAGATTACGGCTTAGCNCCAACAGATCCACCTAAATATCCACATGAATCNCCTTACGTTAAAGATGCAGTAATCACACATTCTCATGTAGATCATCTTGGTATGGCACCATGGTTATGTTCNAATCATAGAACAACATTACACGGAACTCCGCTTACTGCAGAAATAAGTCATATGATGTGGAATGATTGTTACAAAGTAAGTAGAATAGAGGGTTATCCGTTAGCGTGGGATAAGAGGGATATCGACATAGCAATATCNTCATGGAATACTCACAGGTTTGGTGAGGTTTGGCATAAAGATTCTTGGAAACTTAATCTCTCAAGAGCTGGCCATATTCCTGGAGCTGCTATGCTAAATGTAGAAACCGATACTCATAAACTCCTTTTTACCGGCGATNTTGATACTAGAGACTCTCANTTAGTATCTGGTGCTGAACCAGAAAAATGTGATATTTTATTCATTGAAGGAACTTATGGAGGAAAAGATCATCCAAATCAAGAAGATACAATAAAGTCGTTTGTGGATAGAATCTTAGAGATTAGTGATAGGGGCGGGACTGCATTAATTCCGGCTTTTGCTAATGGTAGGACTCAAGACATNGTTATGACNTTACACAANTACCTACCAGAATTAGATGTTCATGTTGACGGTATGGGCAAACAAATTGCTAAGCTACAGATGAAACACCCNGAGTTTCTNAGAANCCCCTCNGATCTNGAGGANNCTTGGAGATGGTGNAGAAGGGTTTCTTCAAANTCNGACAGGAAGAAAGCATTGGAAGCAGATTGTATNGTTTCAACCTCTGGNATGATGGACGGTGGACCAGCAATNTGGTATCTTAACAGACTCAGNACANATGATAGAAACGCAGTAATATTTACTGGATACCAAGCTGAAGGATCTGGTGGAAGAATGCTCCTCAATGAAAAAAGTGTCAAAATATGGGGTAAAAGAACGCNTATCAATCTGGAGGTAAACCAATTCTCATTTTCAACACATGCNGGCCATTCACAAATTGTGGACTTTGCATCAAAATGTAATGCTGAAACTGTCGTAATTTATCACACAGACCCAAACACAGCAAGGCCTANGCTTGTAGAAGANTTGGAAAAAAATGGTCATATTGTTCATTCTCCTGTTAATGGNAAATCAAAAATTATCGAATGAATTTTATCCGAAGCGATTGAATACAGTGACGTATACCGTCACTCATGGCAACCAAGAAAACCCCTCCTGGTAAGCGCAAAAAAAGAAAGCGTAAAATTCGCCTGTCACTGAAAAGTTCAAAGATGAAAAAAACAGATTCCTACACAGATCAGGTTGGATGGTCAACACAAGTAGGAAGAACCCTTGAAGAAGCCCCAAAATCCAAAGAACCAGAAACGATCAGACATCAATGCACTNTATGTGGGGCAATAATGAAAGTTCCAAAGCCCAAAAAAGCAAGATACACAATAACATGTCCTACTTGTGATCACCAAGATTCTTTCGAGTGAGTGATTAAATCCACAAACCAAACAAATCTAGTATTTGTTTTGTTGCTGCTATTAACATNACAGATGCCAATGTGTTTCTAACAGTATCCTGAGANAATTTTTCAGAACCAAATTTAGAACCNAANTATCCACCAAGTAAAACAGCTATTGCAAAAGGAATCAAAACATAAATTTCAATTACATTTTGCCCTGATAATGAACTACCAATTAATCCAGCAGCAGAGTTAACCCAAATAAAAACAGCAGCAACACCTGCAGTTGTCTTTGGATCACTCCAACCAAATAATAGTATCAGAGGTGACAGGAAAATACCCCCACCAACCCCAATAATACCACTTAGCAAACCAATAATCGCGCCTACAATCAATGCGATATGAACAGGCGGTCGATTGCAAAACAATTTATCAGGTTCATCAGATTTCGTTGTATATAATTTCCAAGCAGCCAGTACTAAAGTTACAGATAACAAAGTATCGTAAATATCGTCATCTACTGTCATATATCCGCCGATTAATGCTGCAGGAATACTAGATATGATGAATGGTAATGCAAATTTATAATCAAAAAAACCACCTTTCTTGTAGGCTAAAAATGCAATACCTGCAACTAACAAATTCAGACTCCAAGCATGCTGTTTTAACCAAGCGGGGTCGTTATTTGCATAGACAGTTAATGACAACACAGCCAAATATCCAGAAGCCCCACCGTGGCCTACGCTAGCGTACATGGCAGCAATAAATGAAAGAGCAACTAGGAGAATTAACTCTCCTAAAACCACGTCCATATACTAATCGAGGTAGAGCCAGATGAATATTCTGTTGCTATTTTTGAGATTATTTCATCACGAAAAAGCAATGGTTAGGAATGCGATTATTAAGAATGCAACAATACTACAATACCACAATACAACCAATTCTTTCTTTAGATTAAATGACTTCCTTTCTTCTTCAACTCTTCTTACATAATCTAAATCTAAACCTAATACACCTTCATTTTTTGATCTGTATGTTTTTATTACATATATGAAAAATCTTCTAGCTATTGTTATCATCCAAGAAGCTACGTATAACATTGTAATTATTATTGCAAAAAGAAGCAACCAATCTTGAAGATCTAAAAGTTCAGGACAAAAGCCAATACAACCCATATTTGAAAAATCAAGATTTGGGCCACCTACATCTCCATACGCCAAGATAACAACCTCTTCGATAATCATATCTAAGTTGAAATTCGCCGAATATTTTTTTGTCAATAGTGTTATTTTCTAACACCGTTTTATTATACCAACAATGATTACAACCATACCTAATTCTCTATTTAGGAGGTTGTATGCTTGGTCTTTATTTCAAATCTCGAATATTTATCTCGAATCCTTTCGGCGGCATAGTGGAATTATGTTCCTCATTTATCATGTAATTCTGACCATCGTCAACAAAATCACTTGATAGCTTAGTATTACCTCTGTTGACATAGATAACAACAATAATACAGACAATTATGATAACTATTAGAAGAAATAATATTTCTCCAAAATCATCTACCATACCAGAGAAAAATTTCTGATCATCATCATCTGGTGGAGTGTCTTGGTAATTAGAAAACGAGGAAAAACATCCCCATAAACCATTAATTGTTTCTTCACAATAAGGCTCCGTCTCACATCCGTTTTCCGATTGATCACAAACTTCTAGATCATCTATCACATCCTCTGATAAGACGGTCAAGTCTTCCACCCAGCAGAGGAATTCACCTTCAGATTCATCCCACTCGCAAAAATCCCAATAAGTGTCATAAAAATAAATTTCATCAGTATAATAATACCCCTCTTCTTTAATTTGATTTACGTCTTGCTCATTAAATTCAACACAACTACCATCACTTCTTGTTGCGTTTGGATTAAAATTAACACTATACATTTCCATGCAACCGAATGTTAGTATAATGGATTCGTTGTAAACCCAAAAATCTATTCTAGGGTAGGAATTAAGCTGGTCCATTTCAAAAACTGGTCCGCTAGATATGATATAGTTACTAGATGGGTGCCACTCAAAAAAATCAATATAATCACAATAAGCACAAACATCCCCATTCCCTGTGGTGAGTCTATCTACAATTTCTCCTGTTGAAGAGTTGTATATGGTTATTGAACCACCGTCAGAGTACCACTCCCAATCATATGGACCACTTTGCCATGTTAACCGCCAACCGTAGTTGTAAGATTGAGTGACACCCACATAATCTGTGTTTGAAGACCAATCGATGTCCAAACAAGTTGAGACATCCGATACCCATATTTTTGCAAGCGTTGACGTGTTGTAAACGTACAATTTGTCTAAGGAACACAATGCAATAAACTCTCCATTTGAAGAGTAATCCATCGATAGAAGCCTTTCATCGTATACGAAATTTAATTCTGTAGTTTCCCAAGTACTTGTATTAAAGAAAATAATCCAATTTAGACTATAACTGGACTGAAATGCGAATTGACTACCATCAGGGCTCCAAGTCCCAGTGCTGGGACCGTATTCTCTTGAGAAAACCTTGACAATTTCTTTCGTTGATGTGTTAATCACAAAACCGTAAGCAAGGTCATCCAGGTAAATCCTCTCAGAATATTTTGCCATAACAGAAATTAGTCTTCCGTCATGATTGTATGAGATTTCTCCGTAGTTAACATTGTTATTGCAGGATTGGCATACTGAATTGTTAAGATCGAATAAATAATCTGAAACATTTCCTGTTTCCGAATCAAATGTTATCACTTCCATATTCCTAAACATAACTACGAATTGCTTTCCATCTGGCGACCAGTCAAAATCTATTGGACCTGAGTCAAATTCTGATAGTTGAACTTCGGTTGTATTCATACTTTCATTATTATCTGTAGGAACAACAATGATTTTCGGAACACTATTCATATTATCCTCTTCAAACTTGTATTGTAAAATAGCATATTTATCGCCGTTTGGATTGAATTTTAATCCACTAATTAATCCCTCATCAAATATTGATTCTGAAATCTCAAATCCTCCCTTGGATTGATGTATACAACTCCCATCATCTTCTGTTGCATTTTGATTGTAATTACTTGCAGACGTATTAGTACAACCACTCAAATTACCACTTTCATTTCCATGAGAGGAAAATAACAACTGTGTTTCTTTCAACCGTTCGTTATTACTACTATTTACTGGAGGATAAATACTCATTATGAAAATTAGAACAACAATAGGTATTGTCGCTTTTCCCATGAGTTATGCTGTCCATTAAATTTTATAATATAAATCCCGGATTTACAATTATAAATCATTCAATCCATGAAAGACCCTCGGGAGGAATATTTCGTTTCTTGAAGATATGAACCCTAAATCCCATTATTCCAAATCAAGTAAACAGCGAACAGGTATATTGAGAGGATTAGTAATTCTTCTTTTAGATTAAACTTATTTTTGTGCCTATTTCTACCAGTATCGTTACCTTTCTTCCATCTAACGAATTCTTTCTCTGTAACTGGGAGATCACTACCCAGACTTCGATTATTAAAAACATCATCTTCGTTGATGTCCATATTCTGTCTTTTTACGTATACCCTTTTCTTTACAATCTTCCAAAGCTTCCTGAAAATTAGGTATGTTGGAATACCTGCGAAGATAGCAACAAATGCAACTAAGGCAAATATTTCTCCATCGCTGCAACAGTCTAATTTTAGTCCAACCATGCCTTTTTCATCACAAACACCATCTTCATTCAAGTCATCACATTCATCATCATTAGTTAAAGTGACAACACTTCCATAATTTCTATTATCTCCGATTCCTGAATTATCTTCTTGATGATACTCGGCAAGGTTATGGTTTACAGGTTCAACCATACTTACGAGAATAAACAAGCACAAAATCGTGATTGAAATTCTCTTCATCGAATATCGCTTCCATTAATGATTATTAAAAAAAATCCCGGATTCAATACGTGTGGTACATCATTCAATTTCCAAAGATGCTTTACGCAGAACGAGACACGACAGACCAACATTGGTGTAATCTATGGATTTAATGACGGTCTTTGCGATAATTTGTCTACTCATAGTAGCTGTCGCATTTAGCCCATTAGGCCTTGGAGGGGGCATCCTATACGTTCCAATAATGCATTACATGTTGGATTGGGAAATCAAAGAAGCATTAGTTGCATCTTTGACGTTAGTTTTAATGGTGAGTTTAGGTAGTAGTTTAGCACATTCAAAATCAGGATTTGCAGATCATAAAATAGCAAATTGGGGTAGGATGGCCGCGGTTCCTTCAGCAATAATTGGTACCCTTTTGTCAGGCGTATTATTGTCATTAGTTGGTGACATAGGAATAAAAATCCTCGCTGCATTAGTCATTACTTTTGTATTAGAGAGGACCATAAGAAAATCAGTAGCGCATACGGTGGAATTTACTGAAGAACAATTATTGGAAAAGAGAAACCAATACTTAGCAGGATCATCATCCGCAGGAATTGCAGCTGGAATATTGGGAATAGGAGGAGGAGCAATTCTAGTTACTCTAAACCGTTCAATGTTGAAAATGGATGCAAAAAAGGCAGCAGGTACAAGTTATTTAGTTACGGCTACAATAGTCCCGGTGGCTTTATTGAGCCACCTTGTGATTAATCAAAATCTAGATGTAATAGTCGACCATTCAGGAATATTTGCTATGGTATTAGTTCCGTTAATGGTATTTTCATCCGCCTTTTTCGGTGCAAAATACGCAATCAAATATCTTCCAAAACAAGTAGTTACAGGCGTATTCTTATTTGTAGTCTCAATTAGTTTATTGAGATATATTGTAGATTTCCTTACTGTAATATAGATATAATCTAATTACTGGTAATATTGAGTTCAATACTCGTTTGTGCTACACTTTTTGTTTACGGTCTGACATTAAATCGCAAGCACCAGCCCCGATACAGGATAGGCCGCCAATAATCGCTAAGTAGAACGAAATACCTGGGCTAAGATCAACCACTTCAAAGAATGAAGTTTTAGAGAACATAATCAGCCAAATAACCGCCCCAAGAATGGCAAGCCCACCGCTAGCAAAAGCCGCTATCATCCCATATTTTGAAGTATAAACTCCAATATTATTCAGACACAAAAGTATCAGAGACGCAGTTGCGACGATTGCAGCAATCCAAAGGAATATTGCACCTGCAGTTCCAGCAGAACCAGCATCTTCAACAATCTCTCCAGCATCAGGTTCCGAGTAGTCACCAGTAAAGGTGAATTCTTCAGCCTCAACACGATAACCCATCCCATACAACCCAAAATAGTAACTTGTGTCATCCTCGCTACCAGTCATCCATGATGTTGTGAACAGTGATACAAACAAAACTAGTACTGCTCCAAGTACCAATCCTATCGAAGTAAGGTCAAGGTTTCCTTGATCAGAATTTTTTATTTCGCTAAATTTCCTTCTAATTGGCATCCATATCGGCTCTTCTGTTTCAGGAGATTTGAGTAATGAGAATCCTGCGCCTACGCTGAGTAATCCACCAATTATTCATTTAAGAAGGGCTTTTTAATTTATTTACCTAATTTTAATATTCTAAATGCTCCTTGAATTACCAATACAAAAACGATTGTTC
>PBGS01000044.1 GCA_002720115.1 Methanobacteriota archaeon | reverse complement strand
TGGAAGATCTTCTTTTTTCAATTTGTTTGGGTTTCTACGATCTAGCCTAGCCCATCGAACGATTGCAGGATATCTTCTATCTGCGATAATAAACGTAATCGGGACCTGTAATTTACCTTCTCGCAATCCAAAATATCTAATCATTGGATCAGTCATCTGTTTTGGTAAGGTAAAGCAATGTGCTGCACTTTTATCTAATCCGAAGAATGTCTTTTCCGGCCACATCTCAAAACTTGGAAGAGTTTCCCAGACTTCTACACGACTCATGTTCTCTGATCGTAATTGGATCTTTAGATCCTCCGAATGGATTGAAATAGGTCTAGGACACACCGTGTGCTGTGTTATGATTCTGGGCAAAGACCGGTTGGTACTGGATGCCTTCTACTGAGATTTCTGATACTCTGTATATCCATCGACAAGTATCATGTGGGGCACGGTTAAGGCTGCTAGTCCTATGAAAATCACCTGCAATAATGCGGGCTCAAAACCTATGTTACTGGATTGCTGAGCAAGAATAATTAGTCCAGCAGCCCATGAGATTGCAGAAAATAGAATCGTGGTTTTAGTGATTTGTAGTTTGGTAATTGTATCCGAGAGCATCGCACGCATACTTGCAAAGTGGCGAATTGAGTGAATCAAACAGAAGTAGATTGCAAATCCTACCAGAGGTGGTAGAATGGAGAAGATAAGTGCAAGACCTGCAATTTCTGCCAACAAAGATCCGCGCTCACCAGTGGTCTTGTTGACCATTGATAGAATCGCAAAAATAAGTGTCATTGGAACTACTGAATTCAGGAATAGCCAGACCAGTTCAGTGTTGGAGCCGATCAGGACTTGGAATATTTCGTCAGCATCCACTCTGTGAAA
Source organism: Methanobacteriota archaeon (assembly GCA_002720115.1). Classification (GTDB taxonomy): domain Archaea; phylum Thermoplasmatota; class Poseidoniia; order Poseidoniales; family Poseidoniaceae; genus MGIIa-K1. Next base: position 37,476 of record PBGS01000044.1, on the reverse strand, counting down.
TTGGCTAATCCCACCAATTACAACTCCACCACGAGCTAAACTTTCGGTAACAGAGGGTTCTTCTCCATCCGTGTTTACATCTCCTTTACCGAAGTGATACATGCTAATACCCAGGAAAATGATGAAACTAATCGCAGGCGCAACGAACCAGAAGCCGACTACTAAAGCGGCCATGGCGACATAACCAATGAGGAAGGTAGCGGCCTTCTTTTTGCTCTCCATCCAACCAAAGTGTGCAGCAAGAGCGCCATCCATTGCACCGTGTGGTAGGCCGATGAAAACAACGCACATGAGGGCAATAAGATTCAATGTATCCATACTGGATAAAGCGGTAGTTAGACTCATGACACCACCTTTTGAGGTCTACTGAACATTAATTTCGATACTCCACGGATAAATGGTAACTTAGGCATAGCCATGATTACCTTGAGCCTAATTCTCCATGAAGCATTTCCACTCATAAATTGAATAAATTCGTCACCAGTCAATGATGCAGCCATTTTACCAAATAGGATAGGGCCTTGATTTGGCCAGTGTCTGAGCACCGTTAGGAGGACACCATCCATCCAAACATCTATTGCTTTGTGAGGACGTTTAAACCTGAGTTGTCGACCTTTATTTGCTGCATCGATTGCTCTATGAATTTGTTGATGGATGAATACGAAAGTGTAGCCACTTGCAGGTCTGATTGCGCCTGCGTTCGCACCTAGACCGGGAATTTTGGAATCATGCGGGTATAATTTGCCCATTGGTATTACTCCTTTTTCTTGGTGAATTACCTCTTTNACCGATGTGCCAAAATGGCTAGCAAGATATTGGTTTATAGATTCAATATAGTATNCTTCATCTAGTACATTTGTACTGAATAATGTAGATTCAACCAGNGCGCAGGTAGGAGAAAATGGCAAGAGATAAATGAAATGCATGCCGTGNGTTTGGTCCACNCTAAAATCCATCAATATAGCAGTNCTATCATCGAAGACAGGGCGGTCAACCTCAATTTCTTGACCCAAGAAGTGTTGCAGCATGGCATTTTTTGTTGGCTTTGGTGGACGGGAATCGAATACCAGTTTTGCTCTCGTTTTTTCGAAATCACCCTCATCGATGGTACTTACATCATTCATTTCTGCTTTTACTCTAGAACTTTCCAAGAATTTTGCTTTGTGCATTACGTGGTATGAATATTTATTCGAACTCATCTTAAATTCGCCAGCTTCTGTGATAACAGACCAATTAGACCACGAACAGCGTGCAACTTCCTCAGCAAACTTCAGCCCAGGCGTGTTCCAAAAACCAATCATGTGATCATTGGCAGGAGGTGCATTATTTGGTCGCACGATCGTGATGTTATGTCTGTTAAGTTCATCCGCTCTTGCTGCTAGCATCATTGCAGAACAACCATCGCCGAGGACATGGGTTTGAATTGTCATCCCCAAGTTCCTCCTTGGTCGGTGTAAGGCTCTAGGAACATGTGCAATTTTGTGTTGTGATTTCCCCTTGGGTGCGGGAATCTCCTGAACATTCCCAACGACGCTCTCAGCGTGCACAATACCTTGCTACTCTTTGATGTAACCTGCCTTGGTCCCCACCAAGAATGTCTAGAACGAAGTAATTGAATTCCAATTTGCCTGTATACCTTGGCAGCGACTCCTATAGAGAAATGTGCTCGAGCAGGTAGATAAGAGAGCCCGATTCTGCCGCTAGCATAGTATTCTTCTGCCAAACCAAGAAGGCGTCTAACTGCAGAAGAAATAACAGCGGCCTCTTCGCTTTGCGGATTATTGGCAGCAACAAGAATTTCCTCAGGGCTCATGTCATTTACCCAAGTCCCGGGTAGGTACCTTCTTCCCATCTTTGCATCCTCGACAACGTCTCTAGCAATGTTGGTTAATTGCATTCCAATTCCTAAATCTACTGCGTGTGGTTTTGCTTTTGGGTTATTGGTGTTTAGTACACAGCACATAAGAAGTCCTACTGTGCCNGCAACTTTGTAGGCATATTGAATCAGGTCTGCTTCATTCTCGATTAGAACNTCGGGCTCTTGGTCGTCCATCAATCCTTCNACGAGTGCTCCAACAACCTCGGTTGGCAGTTCATATTCTTCAACCATGCTTGAGAATTGATTCAAGAACGGATGGTTGTCCCATCCACCGTTGTTGAGTGTTGATTGTATGTCGATGAGATGTTCGTGTCCGTTTGGAATATCGCCATCTGCCATGTCATCGAGGACCCTGCAGAAGGAATATAATCGGGCAGCGTCATAGCCCATTTTCTTTCCTAGGAATCGTTTTGCCCAATGAAAACTTTCACCACTAGTAGCCAAAACCAGTTCAGGGTCTCTGACCTCAAGTGTGTTTGACATGGGGGCACCTTTATTCAGAATGATTGATTTGAGGTTATAACCTATTGTTTCTGAGCCGTTATAATTCGTAGANAAAAGCGAACATTATCAAATGATTACTGCAAGGGGCTTCTATGGCAGAATCCGAAGTACTTTCGCGCAAAGCAGCAGTTATTGGAAGTGGCTTTGGAGGACTTGGTGCCGCNATACGTCTCCAAAGTGCAGGAATTCANACCGTTCTTTTTGAAGCGCGTGATTTACCTGGGGGAAGAGCCTATGTTTACAACGACGATGGCTTCACTTTTGATGCGGGACCTACTGTAATTACTGCACCTCATACTCTTACAGATTTGTTTGAATTGTCTGGAAGAAAACTCGAGGATTACATCGAATTGATGGAAGTACAACCGATGTACAGGCTAATTTGGAGTGATGGNGACCGCTTTGATTATGTTAGAGATGAAGCAACTATGGTAAAGCAAATTGCGGAAAGAAGCCAATCCGATGCCGAAGGCTATCAGCGATTTTTTGAGTATGCTAAGGAGGTATTTGCAAAGGGATACACAGAGCTCGCAGACCGTCCTTTCCGTAAATTTTCGGACATGGTTGCGGTATCTCCTTCTTTGATCAANCTCCGTGCGGACAGATCAGTNTACAAGACGGTAGCGAANTATGTCAAAGACGACCATCTAAGNCAAGCACTAAGTTTCCATTCATTACTTGTGGGAGGAAATCCATTCCAAACATCATCCATATACACCCTAATACACTACTTAGAGAGAGAGTGGGGTGTTTATTTCCCTTCAGGTGGAACTCACGCATTGGTTAGAACCCTTGTGANATTGTTTNAGGAGCTNGGNGGGGAAATCAGANTATCTACTCCTGTAGAATCNATTAATGTCGTGAAGCGNGGAAANGAGACTAAGCACCATGTNAACTCAAAAGTTGCACAAAACGAAGAGTTTGACTTGGTTGTCTCAAACGCTGATGTTCACCATACTTACGACAAAATCTACTCCTCCTCTAAGGTAGCAAACAAGAGGGCGAAGAAACTGGAAAAAATGGATTGGTCAATGTCCCTNTTCGTTCTCTACTTCGGTACAGATATCGCCTATGATGACGTAGCACATCACACCATTCTNTTCGGGCCGAGGTACAAGGGGTTNTTAGACGAGATATTCAANGGNAACAGTTTGCCTGATGANTTTAGTTTGTATTTGCATGTTCCAACTGTTACCGATAAGAGCCTAGCACCGGAGGGTTGCAGCGCTGCATATGTGTTAGCACCAGTCCCTCACCTTGGTCGAGCAGACGTGGACTGGGATTCAATCGCTGAAGAATATGGGGACCGCATCATAGAAGCGCTTGAAGTTGANATGCCTGACTTGAGGAATCACATCGTCACAAGGCGCCACATCACTCCAAAAACATTCGAAAGGGAATTAGCAGCATTCAAAGGTTCAGCATTCTCAGTGGCGCCCAAGTTGACACAAAGCGCTTATTTCCGTCCATCGAATGAAGATTCGGGAATACCTGGCTTGTATTTGGTGGGAGCNGGTACACACCCGGGGGCTGGTTTGCCCGGAGTGCTGAANTCTGCCAAGGCTACTGTTGACTTGATTCTTTCAAAATNAAAATGATTAGGGCTCAGTAGTAGGGTCCCAACCAGAAACATAATCGCACTCAAGAGCCTTGATTGCGTCTAATTGGGAGGAAATATCTACTTCTAGCGAGGCAAAATTTTCTACAATTCTGTCCGTTCTGCTAGATTTTGGAATGGTTATACATCCGCTATCATAGCAGAATTTTATCGCTACTTGTGCTGGCGTGCAGCCTATTTTTTCAGCGATGGCAACCAATTCTGGATCGTCTACCTTGTGGCCCCTAGCAAGTGGAGAATAGGCCATTACTTTGGCTCCGGCATCTTCTGTCGCTTTGAAAAGGTGTGGACGCTGGAGCCAAGGATTGAATTCAACTTGGTTCACACTAGGCATATATGTTGCATATTCTCTCATATCCTCNAGGTGNCTNACNCCATAGTTAGAGACGCCTATTGCTTTCACCCAACCTTGCTCTAAACAGTATTCCATACCTTTCCACACAGGAGCTCTGTGTTCTGGATTTTCAGGAGGAGCGTGAACTAAATACAAATCGATGTAATCCGTGTCGAGTAAATCAAGCGACTTTTTGCAATGCTCTATCACCTCTTCATATCCGGTAGCATGCATTCTACGCAATTTGGTTGTGATGAAAAGCGAATCCCTACTCTTTCCAGACTCTTTTATTGCTTCTCCAACTTCATGCTCGTTATTGTAAGCTCTGGCTGTATCAATGTGGGTATAACCCGCTTCAATCGCTGCCAATACGGATNTTTTACACTCACCTTTTTCGGACATCAGAAATACTCCGAGACCGAATTGNGGGATTTCGTGTTCAAACTTNGCNTCTCCATTCTGTGTGGCATGGCTGATTCGCATAATTGACCCAAAGGCTCCTTGTAAAAAAAGAAATGTTCGTTATTCTTCTTCATTCGACCACGTACCACGCAANACTTTGCCGCACATCTNTCCTGCTTCAAACATCTCAATATCATGGTCTACAATCAAGTGCTTAGTAAGTTGATGATTCGGCACAGGTATATTGCAAACGGGACATTGTGCGTACTTTTCAGGTTTGTATCCCCTAAATTCCATTCTTCCTGCNGGAGTGGATAACATCCTAGCGGTTTTGCCTACGACATAAAGCGCTACTAGTACGAAAAACAAGAGGCAGCAACCTGANCTGAATCCAGCACCCATAGGGGTTGAGTCATCACTCAACTTGAGATCNTGAGTGATTGANCCTCCTGANGCACGCATTANNCCTATGTTGATTGTATGAGGGAAATCTTCCCCTTGTAAGGTGAGTAATATCTTGACTCCATCATCTTCATCGTCTACATTGAAAACCATTGAATAGTTTCCNTATCTATCGGTTTGTGTGGTCGTACCTTGAAATTGACGACAATCGCTNTCGGTCGTATCGCAGGTAATNGTGATGTCTTTNAGCACGACTTGCGAGTTGTCTGAATAGGTCGCTCTTCCGTTTATTATGTAGGATTCTGCGCTTACAGACATCGAAATAGAGACTACTAGAATAAGGGGGATTAGTAGTCTTCTCATACCAACTGTACAACGAGTGTGCTTTTAGAATGTTGATTTCTACCTAGAAATATTTGATGATAAAATTGTCTCATTTACCTTTTGCAAATTCAATCAATCTATCAATCGGGAGATGGTCGGCGGTATCTTTACAATAGTGCGCCTCTACAACCTTGCCATCTTCCCCGATTAACACATCCACGGGAATTAGAGAAAGTTTGGAAATTGACATTGTTAGTGGGAAGTATCCTTTCAGTGTTGCTTGCATGAAGGTCAAAGGTGAGCGCATAGCTCCCCACATGAATCTAGAGAAAGATTTCATCACAGAATTCTTTTCGAAATGCTCGAATGATTCGTCAGCGACTATTGCAAATGGTGCATTGTGTTTTTTCATTCTCTTTGTTAATTCACCGATTTTAGCATCGAATACGCCTACCATTACAGTATCTTCGGGAAATTCATTCCACCTCTTGACAATTCGATTTATTCTGATATTACAAAATGGACAGGTTGAGAATCTAAAAAATGTAAGCACGACTCTCTTTCCCTTGTATTCACTCATGTTGAATGTCCCACCGTCAATTGATGGAAGAGATATTTCAGGGGCGTTAGAACCTTCTACTAATCTAGGCATAACACTTCGTGTTAATGTATCTGATTTAATTCATTGCTGTGTAAGAACAAAAAAAGTTTTACACGACTCCTTCAAAATTAGATGAGATTCTTGTGACAACCAACAACCCTTCAAAAGTGGGTAAAGGCAGATTGTTTTTGTGTCAGTATTCACATCGGCATTATCGGGCACCTATGCCGGTGTGGATGCTTGGCACTTCGTTTCGGACAATCAATCAAATCCTGATGAGTTTGAATACTGATGAAGTGACAAAAGATAGTCCTCTGTCTTTATCATCATCAAGTTGAATATTTTCTAGACACTCTACTTTAAAACCGTTTGAAAATAATTCAGTGACTTGATCGTCATTAAGGGAAAATGGAGGCCCTTCCATCTCTTCTTGTGGGTAAGCAAAAGTGATCAACAAACCAACAGCACCAGGTTTTGTATGACGACGAATTTGCTCAACATAGGTCCCTCTATTAGATGGTTCGATAGCAATCATTGCAGCCCGGTCGTACCACGCATCTACTTTTAGAGCCCTGGATTCGATATCGAAGACGTTTCCATGATATATTGTGAAGGGTTTGCTTGTGTATATCTTATGAGTGGTCTTTTCTTCAATGCTGTAATTGAGTTTATTTTCTGAAAAAAATGTTGTAATTGCCTGTTCAACCATTTCATGTCCAATAACAGAATGACCCTGGTTTGCTAACCACAACATGTCACGGGACTTTCCACATAATGGAACTAAGACTTCACAACCATTTGGTGTGTTGAGGCTGGGCCAGTACTTCAAGAGTAACTCGTTGAAGTCTGCTTTATGCCACCCAGTCTGTTGCGTAGCCCACCTGTTGTGCCAAAACCCCATATCACTCGCAATCTGCACCAACTATTGAATTGTGCCCAACATTACTGGTACATTAGTCCGAGAACACTGCTCAAGATGAAAAGAAATCCTCCAAAAATCACTCCAGGAATAATTCCCCAAGGGTAGTTGTCTTCATGAGTTTCGGAATTTCTACTATCAGGCCATGCAAGAAATGCTAGGAGGAGAAGGAAAAAGGCAAAAACTAGAGCAAAAAATCTCGGATAATGATAATACAAAGGAGGTGGTTCACACCCTCCAAAAATATTGAAACAACCATTTGCTAATTCGTTGAAGAAAGAAATGACAGATAACGGAACAAAAATCATCATAGCAAGGGCGAATCCGTTGTACCCACCTTTTCCAACTACTTTGATTCGGATCCGTGCCATAATTTTCCTCTCAATCGAATAGGAAAAATTCGAATTAATAAAACTGAACCAGACTTTTGTAAAATTACTCGAAAGATTCCTCAAAAAGGTCTTTGTTGACTACCAGACTTGGATCAAATTACTAACATCTGAAAGTACTACCACCCATGTATTTCGCTTGCCCATCCAAGTATAGTAAGGAAAACGAACATAGCAACACCAACGATGATTCCAAAAATAACTCCAGTAGCATACCATTTATCATATACATCCACGTTAATTTTTCTACGACTTGCACCTGCTATGATGACCAGAATCAATGCAGATAACAAAGCTAGCCTTCTCGGTAAAAGGTAGTAGGATGGATATTCACAATCAAATAAACACCCGTTAACAGATTCGTTGAAAAAAGCAATAATCGATAACGGGATATATATTTTCAAACTTAGAGCAAACCCATTCCATCCATTTTTGATTTTTAATCCTTCAGGACTCTGTGTCATGTGAATCAGTTCAACAAGACACTAGAGGCCCTTCTTTATAATGCTAAATCCGGTATTTACATTCTGTCCATATGGAACAAACTCAGATGATTGGGATGGTGACCAAAGAAATTGTGAAAGCAATTTCTCTATTGACTAAGATTGACAGGATGGACAGAAGTCTAGCCTACGCCCTGCCGGCCTTGTATGGACGATTAAGTCGCCACAATCGTGACATTCCTTGTCGTTTCGGGTGAATACCCAGTGCCTTGCTTGACCTCTGGTAAATCCTACATCGCGCAGGTTTCCATACAATTCCAAATCGATTGTAATTCCAGGATTATGGAAGGATTGCCTCGACAAAAATAGTGCTTGCTCAGCTAATTTTTCCTTTTCCTCATTCGAGAGTGAGCCGACCGTTCTATCTGGATGCAAACCTGAGGTAAATAGGACCTCGCTGCGCAAATAGTTTCCAATACCCGCAAAGAACCCTTGGTCCAGTAGCAGAGTTTTGAGCCGCCTTCTTTGGTAGGTTTTCTGATTCATGTGGTCGACTAAATCCTGAATGGTAGTCTCCTCAATTACCACATCTGGACCTAATTTTGCAAGGTAAGGATGTCCCGATAACTCCCATGGCTCCATCAGCAAGATATCTGTTGCAGACCAAAGTCTGCAAGTGTGTTTGTCAGTGGTTAGTGCAACTCTTAGTGAGCGATTCCACTTCTTGGCTTCAGTGGTTCTGAGGTTCACAGTCCAGCGACCGTACAACTGATTGTGACTATACATTACAAAAGTGTCAAAATGAATCAATAGGGCCTTACCTCTTGCCTCGACTTTGTTAACGGTCTTACCTAGGAAATCGTGTTCTCTGCCTTGGTACTGAGGTAATGTAATTTCGATATTCTCGATGACCTTTCCTTCCAGCGCTTTACGAATTTTATCCGCTGCACGATGGATTTCAGGTCCTTCTGGCATGCCTGAAAATCAATGGTTTTGATTAATAATGTCTGTATTATTCTGTCAAAATGCTATGAGCATGGCCGGGGTCAAACTCAAAATGCCGAAGGAGGTGGACTACCCATGCGAGATACTGCGAAGGTTGTAATGATGGCCTTGCTTATGGCCAGTGTATCTCTTGCAGGTTGCTTTGGTGAAGAAGCAAAAGAGGAAGTTGAAATCCCGGTCGTCGAGGAGGTATTCGGTGCGTACAGCGTTGTTGCGCCAATCGATACTGGAATCAACGTATATCACGACAGATTCCGCCTAAACGAAACCTATCCTGACTGGCTACTCGATGGTCTTGGTGTTACCATGTCATGTAATCTTACCCAAGAAGGCACATGGCAGGAACGCTATGATGCAGACAAGGAATCCTGCTGGGATGTAATCACATCCACTGATATTGTCTACTTCCCAGGAACTAGAATCATAGGAACGACTCCTGATGATGCTACAGATATCCCAATCCTAGACGACCCATCAGATGGTCACGGGACTGCGGTAACGGGATCTGTTTTGGATGCAAATCCTGATGCAGTGATTTTCTTCGTTGAAGGATTTTCAGATGCGGCCGTACTGGCAGCAGCAAACCAACCATTAGTTGACATTATCACCACATCGTTTGGACCGATTGGTAGCGTGCCAGTGCCCGGAATTGAAGATGCAACAAGAGTTGCGGTTGTCGACTACAAGAAGATTCACACAGGAGCTTCAGACAACACTCCTTCACCTGCAGTTCAAGACTCAACAGCAGGCCCACCTTGGTCGATTGGAATCTCAGGATATGCTGAGGAAGATGATGACCAAAAGGAGACCATGAGTGGCTCATACCCTGACATCGCTGCGGACTGGACCCAATTACTTCCTAACCATGATGATACTGACGGCTACCATGTAACCTCAGGGACTTCATTCGCAACTCCACGCACTGCTGGAATTCTTAGCTTAGTAATCACAATGCTAAGAGATGATGCAGGCGACATGTACTCAGGTGCATCTGAAGATTACGGAAGGAATGGTTCTCTTGTAACCGGCACTGTGCCAATTTCTAACGCCGATATCAGACACGCTCTTAACCAATCAGCATGGTATCCGAGTTTCAATACATGGGATCCAACATCTGGAACTACTCCAATGTCACCTATTGCTCCATGTACCCAAGTCGGGTGGGGAGTAGTCAACATGTCAAATGTCATGCCAATTTACAATCATTTAGCAGGAAATGAACAAATCCCAAGCCGTCCTGGAGATGTAGTTGCATGCATGAATGCAAACCAGCAAATCCGTGAAGCATACTGGTCTTAATCAGAAAACCAAGGGTGTTTTCCGAAGTGATTTCTAGGCACATTTTCCCCAGTCATTGAAAAGTGTTTGAATCCTGATAATACCGATTTAAGGTAATTTCCTAGACGAGGTCTGACCCACAAAATATGCGGGATGAATGCCAGAATTTTGGGAAGTTTTGCCAGTATGAAAGGGTAAACTGTGATGGTCAATTTCGAACCATCATCTTGTTCCTCTATTTCCCATCTCACGAAAGACTGGGCTCCATTTTCTTTACCGATCAGTAAGGTGTAACCTTTGCCTTCTTCCCAAGATTGAAAATCTCTGACATAGTTTCGACCATTGAGGTATACCAATCTGTCACTGTAATCTCCTTTCTCCCAAGAAATAATTTCGTTAATTTTACAAAATGGATGTGATGAATTTAAGTTACCAGGTGCGCTTATCAGATTCCACAATTCGTTGGTTGTCAAATTGAAATCAATAGATTGACTTACAGACAACCGTTTTTCATATTTCGATAGCATTTCCTGTCCCCGTTGTTGGTCATCTTAGATTCAGTATTTTAGGAGGAATTCGATACTCGTAAGTCGAATTTTCTCCTGTAAGTTTGATTGATTGTCTGTTTGCTGGAAAATGCACTATTTGAAATTCCGTTTCTACAGCATGGAGGGGCATATTTGCCAAAATTCGCCCTTCGCTGTCCAATGTTATCCCTGTCGCAACATGTGGTTTTTGGGATTGAAATGAAACCATATCATCTGAAATTTCTACCTTGCCTAGGCCTTCAAACATCTCTGAAAAGATAGAACATATTTTACTCCAATCAGAAACTTTGACTTCGACGTCTACACTCATAATTCATCCCAACTAAATTTCCAATGCCAATTTCCAAATGCAACACCAGGAGTGTTCATTCGTGCCTCTGAACCCAATTCTAGGATGTCCTGGAGAGGAATAACCGCCATTCCAGCAAGGCTTTCCTTGGCTAGGCGAATCATAGTTTGGCAAACAGATTCACCTTCCTTCATGTATGGTTTTAGCCGTTTACGCTTCTTTTCATCCCACCAACCTTTGGTTGTGTTATTGTCGTGAGTTCCGGTGTAAACTATGCGATCAGAAGTAATGTTTTCTGGCTTGTGTGGATTGTCTTTGTTGTCATCATCGAAGGCAAATTGTAGGACACTCATTCCTTCCAAATTATGACGCTTTCGCAATTCAGTAACCTCTTTTGGAATTATTCCGAGGTCCTCTGCGATTATACATTCATGATTGCCACAAACTTCGATCAAGGCTTCAATTAACTCATCTTTTGGCCCATCTAACCACTTTCCTTTGCGGGCTGTTTTGTGTTTTACTGGAATTGCCCATGCAGAATGTATTCCTCTAAAATGGTCGATTCTTACAATATCGAAAAGCCGCATCATTCGGGCCATCCGCTCCTTCCACCAGCGCCAATTTTCTTTGCGGTGTGCATCCCAATCATACAGAACAGTACCCCATCTCTGTCCTTTTTTGCTGAAGTAATCCGGTGGTACACCTGCAACAACTTGGGGCATGCCCCTATCGTCTAGAAGGAACAGTTCACGATGTGCCCAAACATCAGCAGAATCGTGGCCTACGAAAATCGGCAAATCTCCAATCAAACTGACATCCTTTGAATTTGCATAATCACGGATTTCTTTCCAACGACCCATAAATCGTGCTTGAGCGGTTTCATCAACTACTATCCCTGCAAGTGCATCAGGGTCTCTGTCCCTGTATTTTTTGGGCCATTTATGCCATGGTTTGTCATCGAATTTCGATTTCAATGACTCGAACAATAACCAGTCTTTGAGCCAGTATGATTCAGTATCCATATTTTCAGACTTTGATTGCCCGAGAGAATCCCATGCCGCAAAGGCGGATGGAGAAGCATATGGTGAACCATGTTCATCAGGAGGAGTTATCGGCAGAATTTGCCAAGCAGATGCGCCATAATTTGTGATGTAATCAACGAACATCTCCGCATCTTTCAGTCCATTTGGTAAACTGGTAACATGGCACAATATCCCGATTCGCTGTGCCATTGAAATGATGTGTAATGCCGAAAACCTTTGAGTTTACTCCCTTTAGGGGTGTTATGCGTCGAAGTGCGATGCTGATGGCATTGATTTTCGTTCTAGTTCCGTTTTCAGCTATCGCTGCGACGGTTGACGGCTCTTTGTCCGAGTGGGATAATAATACTCTGATGGGCACGGATTCCAATGGGATTTCCTTCCATATGGATTGGGACTCAAGTAACTTGTATCTTGCATGGGATGGTACAGACTTAGGTTCTTCTTCTGAGGGTGCAGACATTTTCTTTTACCTCAACACGAGCGGGGAAGGTTCAGTCACTGCAAAGTCTTGGAATGGAATCAAAACCCTTCCATTCGCTGCGGATTATGGTATTGTCGTCGAAGATTCTTCCTACGCTAAGGTAGTTGGATTTAGCGCAGATGGATGGAATGATATTTCGTCGCCTGAGATTCATGCTGGTTGGAGTGATAACAAAGTCACAGAGATATCAGTGCCCCTCTCAGATATTGGAGACCCAGTTCACATTGATCTTGTGGCATGGGGACAATGGCAGGACGCAGGAAACGTATGGGCAACATTTCCTATGAACAACTCTTTCTCTCAATTTAGTCATTTTTACAGTGTAACAGACCTCTTGAATCAAACACCAGAAGACGTGATTATCAGTGAGAGAGCAACTGCGGAGAAGGTAGAAGATGCACTCAACCTTGCAATTATTTTCCATCAGCATCAACCATATTACAAGAACAAGTTAACAGGAATGTACGAAATGCCATGGGTTCGTGTGCATGCAATGACTGAATATGTAGACTCACCAGGAATATTAGAGAAGTATCCCGGAACCAAAGTAACCTACAATCTAGTTCCATCATTTATGGAGCAGTTACTCGATTACCATCGTGAAGAAACATTGGATGTTCATACTGATATCGCAAAGAGGCCATGGACAGAAGGCGATTACCCTAACGCAACAGAAAGAGAGTTACACGTAATGCAATTTCAATCATTTTGGAACAGCGGTTGGATTTACAACGTAAGCGCTGATGATCCCAATGCATGGGTTCAGCCCTCATCTGAGATGTATTCGTATCTACATGACAAAACACTGCACAATTTGAAACCTGCAACCATTATGGATGATGAATTATTACCACCCAGTGAGTTCCTTGATTTGCAAGTTTTATGGTACCTATACCAATTTTCACCTGACTATGTATTAGGAAAATATGATGCAAACCATAGAGATGAGGGTCTGATATCATTATTTCAAAAAAATGGGAATTACACCCTTAGTGATTTAACCTACGTTTTAGACGCACAGCATGAGCACATGGGGAATGTTCTCCCAATGTACAGTGATTTAGCTGCAGCAGGCCAAGTCGAGTTGACAACAACGCCATATTATCATCCAATTATGCCATTATTGATGATGCCAGGATGGCAGATGGAAGATGGAATTAGAGTCATCAAACAGCCGTGGCCAGACGACGTTCAAAACCACCTCACTACGGGAATGGATTTGTTCGAGGACGAAATGGGATTCCGTCCTGTAGGAATGTGGCCTTCAGAGGAAGCCGTAAGCCCAGCCATGGTTCAACCTGTAACCGATGTCGGGATAGAGTGGATGGTGACAGATGAAGAAATTTTAATGAAATCAACAGACATTAACGGAAACAATGTCGACATCACCAATGCTGCAAATTTAGCAACGCCGTGGATTGCTACAGGTGAGGATGGAGGCGAGGTTGCAGTAGTTTTCCGTGACCGTGTAATCTCTGATAGAGTCGCTTGGAATTATGGTTCAATGACCCCAGAGGATGCAGTCACAGATTTCGTTTCCTATGTTGACGATGTACGTCAACAACTATTGGACGCAGGAGAAGATCCCTCTGAACACCTGCTAACAGTCTCTATGGATGGAGAAAACTGGATGTTTATGTCTGAATTCCAACATAATGACAACGGCCGGCCATTCGTTGATGAATGGTTTTCTAGACTCGAATCTCACCCGACAATCGTTACAACGACGCCTGGAGAGTTTTTGGAGACGGAAAGAGAACTCCCGAAAATTGACACGATAGGAACTGGGTCTTGGGTAGATGGTACTCTATCCACTTGGGCCGGTGAAGCCGAGGAAAGTCTTGGCTGGCAGCGCCTAGTAGAAGCGAGGAAATCCTTGGTAGCATTTGAAGAAGAAAACCCTACACATTCCGGTTTGGATGCAGCATGGGAAAGTCTGTACATCGCTGAAGGCAGCGATTGGTTCTGGTGGTATGGTCTTGATCAAGATAGCGGATATGATGAGAACTGGGATGTTTTGTTTAAGGTACACCTTTCAAACATCTACCGTGCAATAGACCTCGAACTCCCACCTTATCTCCAAGATTTGTGGACCAATCCGAGCATTCCAGACGCACCGTATAGTGGAATAATCGAACCAATGATAGATGGAAAAGCACTGCCTGGAGAATGGGATGGTGCTGCAAGATATGATGCAAATACCGTGACAGGCACAGGACTTGACATTGAATCGTTCCATATTGGCTATGATTCTAACAATGTATACGTGAGAATCGACGTCGATGATGATAAAACTGTTACACAGAAGGCCATTGAAATCTATTTTATGCAACCAAATGCGGTTAATTTTAACGAAGCTGAAACAAACTTCAGAACCGCTAACGGCGGTGAAATCTTGGGCTTCCCAGCCAAGAACCTGATTCGGTTTGATTTTGATGAACTGAGAGATGATGGGCGCTCTAAATGGACATCGCTTTCGGCAAAAGGAGTTATTGGATCTTCAGAAGTATGGGCAAGTCCAGTTAACTCAAATCTAGGTGGATGTGCGTTTGACGATGTTTACGAATTCCAGGTACCATGGTCCGAGTTAGGTCTAGCACCAAGGTATTCTACTAGAATCAAAGTAGTCGTTTCAGATTTGTCGCTAGATTCTGACCTAGAAATTGCACCGCCTGCACCTGCAGAAATGATACTACCGGAATTGGAAGAATGGGTTACTCTTCTCGAGATGGAAGACGCAAGAGATGACGGTAATGGAGATGGGACTGTAACTCTCCCGATGGCAAGCGATTTCTCAGGTGGAATGAATTTATTCGACATTGTTGGCCTAAAGATTGAGCAATCAGATTGGAACGCAAGATTCACTTTTGAAATGGGAGAAATCACAAATTATTGGTCGCTTTCAAACGGCTTCTCACATCAAATCATACAGATTTATGTCGATAAAGGTGAGACTGAAAATGGTCGCACGGACATGCTACCAGGCGCAAATGCAGAACTCCACCCTGACTGGGCATGGGAGGTAGTTATTAGTGGCACAGGAGAACCAGGTGCAGTTTACTCCGTACAATCTGATACAGGCGCAACCTCTGCAAGAGGTGTTGAGGTTAAGGGTGATAAAGAAACCAATACTATCGTTTTCACAATCTCAAAAGATGTGATTGGAGCAGATGTAGCGTCTTATCGTTATGTTATAGTTTCAGGTTCTCAAGACGGCTTTGGCACAGGAAAATGGCGAGACGTCGATGAAACGGCAAAAACCTGGACCCTAGGTGGCGGTAGTGATGCTTCAACAGATGATGGTATCGAATACGATCCAAACGTTCTCGATATTGTCAGAACCGACGATCAGCAAGAAACAATTTTGGCAGGATATGACGTTGCAGGCGGGGTTTATGCTCAACTGACAGGCTTTGAAATGCCGGAAATATCTCAGCAAATCTACGCCGCTAAAGCAGTGACAGCAACCGATTCTTCGGTGATAATCTCTTGGTCAACAACCAAACAGTCGCCATCTCAGATATCTTGTCTAAATGCTGGGGGCGATGCTATTGTACTGTCATCAGATGTCCTCACAATCTCCCACCAATTGGAAGTTGGTGGTCTCTCTCCTGCCACGAATTATACATGCACGATGACTGCCTCACCAGGGGATATAAGTGACCAGATTACCGTGACAACATCTTCAGATGTGGACGATACTCCACCACAGATTCTCAACTTCAGAGCTACAACTGATGACACAGGATTGACAACGGTTTCGTGGTTTACAGATGAGGATACGTTTGGCGAAATAAGTCTGGACTCATCCGATAAGGAATCTGAATTTGGTAAGAATCATCAGGTGTCTTATGCTCTTTGTGTAGGTGAACACTTGGGCGAAATTACCGCAACAGATCCATCTGGCAATATTGCAACACAAACCGTTTCTTTTACGACTGAAGGAGATGGAAAGAAGTGTTCCGACAGTGGAGATAGCGGCAAGGTTTCCACAGATGATGAAGCCTCTTTGTTGTCTTCAACCAACGTTCAAATTGTTGCATTAGTTGTTATTTTATTGGTATTTTTAGCACTGATGAGAACCCGCAGAGATACTTTTGAGTGATTTCATCATTTTTCAATAGTGGAACTATCCAATAATAGGGATAGTCTCTCTCGGATTCGAACCGAGGTCGGCGGGACCAGAACCCACCATGATGGACCACTACACTAAGAGACTGGCATGAAAACCCAATAACCTCTCATTCTTCAATTAAGCGGTTCAGGAGTCAACCTCTGAAAGAGGCTATGACTTCTTCCAGTTGTTCTGGAGAAGGTCTTAGTAGGTCTTGTCCCATTTCAACAAGAGGTGTTTCGTGTAGGTCCAAGTCTACGTCTAAAGCTGGTTTTTCGCCATCAAAGTAGAGTATTCCAGTAACGTGTTTCTTGTTTGCATCCGCCTTGTGAAGCGCAGAAAGGGCGGCGACAGCATCTCCTATGTCATGATCTTCAGATATGGTTTCCAATCGCATCGTAGAGCCATCGTGTAATGTGACATCTCTGTAAGAGCCAGCGGGAACTTCCACTTGTTCAAGAGGAGAGAAGTGAGGTATGTACCCTACCGAATGTAACTCTGCTTGGTTATCCTTGACATACCCATAAGACCGCAATGATTCGTCATTATTGTTGAAAGTGACACAGGGACTTATGACATCGATTAATGCAAATCCTTTGTGTGACATAGCGGCTTTTAGCAGTGCAGTTAGTTGTTTTTTTGAACCACTGAAAGACCTAGCTACGAAGGAGCATCCAAGATTTATTGCCATGGCGCACAAATCGATCGGTTGTGTTTCATTTACCGGGCCCTTCTTCTTCTTAGACCCGACATCAGCAGTCGCTGAATATTGTCCCTTTGTGAGACCGTACACTCCATTGTTTTCTACAATGTATACCATGTCTAGATTCCTTCTAATCGCGTGAATTAGTTGCCCGATGCCGATTGATGCTGAGTCTCCATCGCCTGAAACTCCGATGTATGTTAGGTCCTTGTTGACAACATTGGCTCCCGTTGTAACGGACGGCATTCTCCCGTGAACAGTGTTGAATCCGTGCGATTGACCTAGATAGTAAGCGGGGGTTTTCGAGGAGCATCCAATACCGCTCATTTTAGCGATTCTGTGTGGCTGGATTGCGTTATCCCATGCTGCTGAAATTATCACATTTGAAATCTGGTCGTGACCGCATCCAGGACACAGCGAAGATTTACCTCCAGTGTAGGAATCCTTCGGCTCATTTATGACGTTGAGTTTGACGGTCCTAACTCGTTTCTCGCTCAAATTTCTGCCTCCTCTAGTGTCTCGACAATCCTTTCTGCGTACAGCCTGCCTCTGGGTGGCATTCCGTCACTGTATGCCACGCTTAACAGTTTGTTTAACAAGTGTACTGGATACTCTTTGCGGATGATACCATAAAGTTGGGCATCCCTATTAATCTCCAATACTATGACTTTGTCGTGTTTCTCTACGAAAGCCTCAACTTCACTGTGTAAGGGGAGGGCTCTAACTCTACAAGTACTCATTTTCATTCCTGTTTTTTCCTCGACGATATCCTCAATCTCTTGGATTGTATTTTCCATCGACCCATAGAAAATAACTCCTATGTCAATTTCATCGTCTTCCTTGATTATCGGTTCTGGCAGATAATCTCTGGCCCCGTCTATCTTACGTCCTAGCCTTTGCATGAGTTTGTAGTACACGTCTGGTTTCTCCGAATATGTTCCGTCTTCAGCATGGCCCGTGCCTCGGTATAGGATTGGATCTAAACCTGAGCCGGGTAATGTTCTGTATGGGATTCCATCACCGTCCACATCTCTATATCTCCCATAATTTTCTATAGACTCCATTTGCTCTTGAGTTAGCACAAGTTTGCCTCTATCGAATTCTTGGTCAGGGTATTCAAACCCACGACTAGCCCACTTGTTCATTCCTAGGTCGAGGTCAGAGAATCCGAAGACAGGAGTTTGATACCTTTCTGAAGCATCAAATACCTTCCATCCAAACTCAAAACATTCTTCAACAGTCCCTGGAATGAAAACGATGTGCTTAGTGTCTCCATGGCTGCTTTCATAGAGCATTGTCAGGTCTCCTTGCTGAGTACGAGTTGGCAAACCGGTCGAAGGTCCAACGCGATTGACATCCCAAAAGACACACGGTATTTCTGCAAAGTAAGCAAGTCCAATGAATTCTTGCATCAATGATATTCCTGGTCCAGAAGTAGCGGTGAGACCTCTTGCACCGGCCCAACCTGCTCCAATAATCATACCTGCAGCCGCTAACTCATCTTCAGCTTGTATTACCGCATACGTTGCCTTTCCCTCATGAGTTCTTAGCTTCGGAAGCCATGATATTATACCTTCAGCAACACTTGATGATGGGGTAATTGGGTACCAACCGAGCATTTGTATTCCACCAAATATGGAACCCAATGCTATTGCTTCGTTACCCTCGATGAAGAATCCACCTTCTTCAACTTCCCTTGATTCTACTGCATAGGAGTCGCTTTTAGTCAACTCTTCCGCGCAGTATGCTCGGCCTAATCTCGCCGCTTCAGCATTCAATTCTATCGCCTTTTCTTTACCACCAAATTGTTTTGAAATTGCATTCTCTAGAACATCTTGGTCCATGCCCAAAAGTTCAGCAAGCACACCAACATAGACCACATTAGCAATCATTCTTGCCAACTTTGCATTGAGTTTACGCGCAATTTTGGTCATAGGTACAGGATATGATATGACATCTTCTCTTTCCATGGCCATTTTGGAGTCTGTGTTCCATATTACAACAGTACCAGGTTCAAGAGATGCTAGATCTTCTTCCCAAGTGGCCGGATTGACTAGAATTTGGATATGAGTCCTGTCACCAGGGGCTTGGTATCCTTGTTCTGAGAGTCTTACGATATACCATGTAGGTAATCCGGAGATGTTTGAAGGAAACAAATTCTTCCCACTGACTGGTATCCCCATGTCGAAGAGTGTTTGCAGCAGAATGAGGTTTGCAGACTGAGAGCCGGTGCCGTTCGCCGTTGCAATATTTATCGTAAAATCATTTACAATCTTGTCCATTTCGGCTTGCCACCCATATACTACCCCCTTACGGGGGTGTCCACTGCTCCCCTGCGTAGGCCCACGACCTTTGAATGTGTTGATGTCACAATTCGTCTAAAGGAGAGGGTAGGCCTCAAAACAGAGGCGCCTCTCCCATGAACATGGCCGGCGAAGAATTAGCAAAGTCTTGGAAAGATGCAGACAAGCTTCTCGACAAGAGCAAATACGAGGAAGCCTTGTCTGTGTTAAGACAATCTGACCCTGATGGTAAAGAAGCAACAACCTTGAGATTAGCAGGAAAGGCAACTCATCTAAAGGCGATTAAATCTGGCTCTCCTTCAGACTACAGGAAAGCCGCAAGTCTCCTTCGAGAGTCGGTCAAAAAGAATCCAAGAGACAAACAAGCAAATGCTCAATACAATCAACTGTTGAATGAGATGCAAGAAAAAAGAATCTCTCAAACAATCATACCGAGGCTAGTAAACGACGGTACACCAACTCCCGCCGGTCTGTTTGCCATAGTTGCTTCCCTTTTACTTGTGATTGCAGCATTCCAGCTTTTCCAAACCGATCCTGAATTTGAGGATGGTGAGGCTGTGATGAGGGTAACTTGGACCGACGAAGCAGGCGTTTTTCATGATGAAAAAATCACTATAGCACTACATCGGGCCGATGCTCCAATCCACGTTGAAAATTTCATGCTGCACGCAGAAGCTGGCAATTATGACAATGTGATATATCACAGAGTAATTGAGGGCTTTATGATACAAGGAGGAGACTTCGAGTACAACAGCGGTAGCGGAGGCTACGCTGCCAAGTGGTACGGATATTGCAATGGCCAAAAAACTGGCACTAGTGATGCAGATAGGGACAATTGTGCAGAAAACCAATGGTCTTTGCCAGGAGAGCACGAAAACGGATTGAAACACAAAGCTGGAGCGCTTGCAGCAGCTCACGCAGGCCTGAATACAGATGGTTCACAATTTTACATTGTTCCCACTGGATCCGAGCCAACTTGGTTAGATTGGAACGAAGGAAAGGATTGCTCAGCACCCGGTCAGTCCTGTCACACTGTATATGGAACTGTTACTGACGGTATTGAGTATGTCGATGCAATCGCTGCTGTGCCCACTCAAAATGACAAGCCGGTCAATGACGTCACAATCGTTTCAGTAACAATTACTGATGATGGTATAAAAGACAGCACTCCTTGGTACCAGTTCTGGTGATAAATCTGAGAAAAGGCATGTTGATATGTTTGGGTCATCCCCATATGCATCATGAGCGGAACAGACCCCTTCTCTGCAAGGAAAAATTTTCCGCTTGGAGGCCACTACTACTCCCTTGATTCGCTTGACGAAATGGGAATAGACACCTCTATCCTTCCCTATTCAATCAGGGTTCTTTTGGAGGGGGCATTGCGGAACTGTGATGGTTTTCTAATCACTGAACAAGACGTAAGAAACATAGCGGGTTGGACTCCTGATGGGGAAAGGGGAGAAATCCCATTTCGACCATCAAGGGTAATCCTCCAAGACTTTACTGGTGTTCCAGCGGTTGTAGATTTAGCAGCATTGAGGGATGCAATGGTAGAGATGGGTGGTAATCCAGAGAAAGTCAATCCGCAAGTACCCGTGGATTTAGTAATAGATCATTCAGTCCAGGTAGACATATCNGGCGCAAATTCAGATGCTTTAGACNTGAACCTGGATATTGAATACCACAGGAATATGGANCGTTACACCTTCCTTAAGTGGGGCCAGCAATCTCTTGAAAATTTCAGAGCAGTTCCGCCTTCCCGAGGTATTGTTCACCAAGTGAATCTTGAATGGATTGCAACTGTAGCGCGNCAAGAAAATGGGGTTTGGTTACCGGACTCNTTGGTTGGAACAGATTCTCANACTACAATGATAAATGGNCTTGGAGTACTTGGNTGGGGAGTTGGTGGAATTGAAGCAGAGGCTGTAATGCTTGNCCAGCCGATTTACATGCTATCTCCTGATGTGGTCGGATTCAGATTGACCGGGTCATTAAATGCAGGAGTTACTGCTACCGACATGGCACTTAGAATTGTAGAACTNCTACGTGAACAGGGAGTTGTTGGAAAGTTTGTAGAATTCTTTGGAAATGGGATGGCTGCACTCTCGCTTCCTGATAGAGCTACAATTGCTAATATGGCCCCTGAGTATGGTGCCACTTGCGGCTTTTTCCCTGTAGACGAAAATACACTCTCATACATGCGACTTACCGGTAGAACCGAAGACGACATCGCAGGCGTTGAATCATTTTGTAGAGCGCAGGGGCTATGGTACGACTCAGAATCTCCAGAAAAAAGCTACACGACAACACTAGAACTCGACCTGTCAACGGTACAACCGGCTCTAGCAGGTCCCAAAAGGCCGCAGGATCGGGTGGACCTATCAAGCATGGCCGACCATTTCGAGAAATCTCTGACTCATGAACTCGGACACCAAGGTCACGGTTTGTCAGAAGAAGACTTATCCAAGTCGTCCTTGGTTTCTGATGACTACGACCTAAATCATGGGGATGTAGTGATTGCTGCAATNACATCTTGTACTAACACATCCAACCCCGGAGTCATGCTCGCGGCAGGAATACTTGCAAGGAATGCAAGAGCACGCGGNTTGACGGTAAANCCGTGGGTAAAAACCTCGCTTGCGCCAGGGTCTAGAGTGGTCACAGAATACTATGAAGCGAACGGTCTAAACGAGGATTTAGCCGAACTTGGCTTCAACAACGTAGGTTATGGTTGCACTACATGTATCGGTAACTCAGGACCAATTTCAGACGAAATAGAAGCAGCGATAGACGAATCAAATCNGATTGTCGGATCTGTGATTTCAGGTAATCGTAATTTTGANGGAAGAGTTCATCAAAAGGTGAAGGCATCTTATCTAGCAAGTCCACCTTTGGTTGTTGCATACGCCATAGCGGGCAGCCTCAACGTTGACTTAACCTCTGAACCTATTGGTTTNGATAGAAAAGGAAATCCGGTTATGTTAACCGATGTATGGCCAACAGATGAGCAGTTGGAAGAAGCAAGGGCAAAGATAAAACCCGAGATGTTCATTGAAAGATATGCCACAGTTATGCAAGAGCCTCGCTGGGATTCGATTCCAAGCGAAGCATCCCCATTGTATCCGTGGGAAGACAGTTCAACATACATCCGTCTTCCATCGTTTTTCCAAGGATTATCAAAACAAGCAAACCCAATACAACCAATTAGTGGTGCTAAAGTGTTGTTGAAATTAGGAGACTCAATTACCACAGATCACATCTCGCCAGCNGGCGCTTTTCCTGCAGATGGACCGGCTGGTAAATGGTTGACTGAAAGAGGCGTAGAGAAAGTCGATTTCAATTCATTTGGTAGTCGAAGAGGAAATCATGAGATTATGATGCGTGGAACGTTTGCAAATGTTAGAGTAAGGAANCAAATGGCTCCTGGCACGGAGGGAGGATACGCATTGAACCACAAGACTGGAGAAATTTCCTCTGTGTTTGAAGCCGCAATGGATAATGATGGACCAATGGTTGTTATCGCAGGTTCCCAATATGGTACTGGAAGCAGTAGGGATTGGGCCGCCAAGGGCACTTACTTACTGGGAGTCAAGGCAGTCATTGCTACATCTTTTGAGAGAATTCACAGGTCTAACCTAGTTGGTATGGGCGTTCTGCCTTTGACTTTCAAAGAGGGCCAAGNCGCACAAACAATCGGTCTAGATGGGACTGAATCCTTCGATATACCAATTGATGATGATGTGAAAGCGTTACAAGAATTAACTATTACAGCCCACAAATTGGACGGTACTACACTCGATTTCATTGTGGATGTTAGACTTGATACCCCTGTAGAAGTAGACTACTATCGTAACGGGGGCATACTACACACAGTATTGAGGAATTTGGCCCAATAACCGGTGGATTGATGTCACGAAACTTGTAGGGNTATGTATGCAGGAACTTAGGGGCTACATTCGCTATCGCTTCCGCAGCGATGATGACGATGTAGACGTACTCCTCGAGGGAGAAGCAGACTGGGTCAGAAGTATCGTATCAGAGTTGGGCCTAACCAAAGTGGGCTGGGCAATGCCAATGGCAGTAGATAGCACCAGTCTTTCTAATTCTGGTTTTGCATCTGATGGTCTGACCCTGGATGACAAGCCAAGAGATATNGGGCCAGAACCTGACCCCTCAAGAATTCCAGTCATTAGAAGGCCGATTGGAGAGCTTAACCTCGCCGCAAAACTTGTTGAGGTTGGCCTTGAGCNACCAGTTCGNCCCTCTCCGGATGAATTGAGAGAGCAATTACAAGAAATCGAAGAGCCGCATCCATCTCAGGGTCCNATGGTAAAAGATCCAATGGCAGAGGCATGGTTGAAGGAACTTCTTCGAATNGCCGTAAGAAAACACGGTATAACAGCAATCACAACAGAGACGATAGCCTTGGCGGCTAGCGATTTCTTGGGCGACAGAGAAGGCTTGGAACTTGAGTTATTCTTGGAGTCAATGTTCAGAGCAGGTAAACTTGTGAAAGTACACGGAGGAGATAGCATAGGCTGGGGTCCTTCGCCGGCTTGGTTATCCTCGGGGTTGTAATTCTGAACACATTATTTTCATTTTGTGAAAAACAGGNTACTGAGAGTCATTTTACTAATTTGTAAATAGACATCACTCCAAAGGAATTAAAGTGGTAGTGAGATTCCGCAGAAATGAGTGATGACAATGCTTTGGAAGAGTATGAATGAAGAAGGACGCGGTAGAGCGTTATTCTTAGTTTTAGTAATGTTACTTTCAACAACCGCAGCAAACCTAGTTACAGCCTCGACATCGAGGACTTACACTACAGACACCGACCCTGTAGATGTTGCTCTAGGAGACTTCGATTGTGATGGTGACTTGGATATAGTAACTGCAAACGACCGTAGTACCAAGATATCGGTGTTATGGAATGAAAACGGCCATTTCCAGGAAAGGACCGACATATGGACATCCGCTAATCCAGACCAGGATGCAGATTTTGAAGACCATTCCAANACTCAGCAGGTAGAAGTTGGAGAATTTACCGGNGACAGTGCAATTGACATTGTTATTTACGCAAGAAACAGACCCCTGCGCCAAGACGCATCCGGNGCTATTGTTGTAGACAAGCCAGGTAACGTAACCATCATTGAAAACGGCGGATGCAATGAAAAAACCTTCTCTATCGGTGAGCAATATGATGTAGTTTGGATGTGGGACCTTGCAGTCGCAGATCTTGACGGGGATGGAAATGATGACATTGTTACACTTGAGTTACTTGCCGACTTGAAAAACCAGAGGGCAGTGACCTACATGGGGCCTATTACTTCATCAACCCAAGGGCAAATTACTGCTCTTGGAGACTCCACGCAAAACGCCTACAGAGAACTAGAATTAGGCGACTGGGGTGAGCCATCACAGACCAGCATAAGTGGTTCTTGCGATGATGTAGACATGTGGCTCGTCAGAGCAGAAGGTGTNGACTACGTAACCGGCACGAGCGTTTCTCCTGGCAACTCAGACAATATCACTGTTATCGAATTCGATTGTAACTCTGACAAATTCCCAGAAACTGTNACATGGACTAGNGGAGGAGTNACAGGTTCAGGAGTCGGATACACAGGCTCCGCTCACAAGCACCANCTTGGAGTAACATTCGGCGGTTTCGANATTGGAGATATGAANGATGATGGAATTATTGANGTNGTAGCCATNAATCAAGNAAACACNGAAAATGTGAGTTANGCTACAATTACTCANTCAACACACACATTCAGTCAAACNAAGACTGTNTANTTCGGACCATACATCGCTTGGGAAGTCACAGTAGCGGANTTGAATGGTGACGGAGAACCNGACTTTATCCACGCAGCTAAGTTTAGACAATCCAACTCTACATCTTCTACTGGAGACACCACTTCGACCTACTACCTGAACCTCCCAACGAGCGTACAGGTAACCCTTTCAAANGGTGCTGGAGGTCACATGAATCCACTNGAATACTTCGGCGCAATGAGGCCAACTACTGTCACAGTAGGCCAAGTTATTGGTGGGCCAAACAGTGCTCCTGACTTGATTGTTGGACACGGTGCCTACGACCAATTCACTTACGATGACAACTTTGGTTGGGACGGTTCCTATGACAGAATTGTTGTTATCGAGATGGATAACAAGGACCTAGCTGTTTCAAGCATTGATATCTCTCCAACTGACGCTTACGTGGGTGCTCTTGGTGAAGGAACTCGAGAAGTTGAAGTTACTGTAACCAATACAGGAATGGATATTCTAAATGGTCAGGCAACCCTCGATGTAGAAATCAAAGAAGTCGACGAAGCAGCATCGAGCAATGTTACTGTCTACGCAATGGATTGGGATAATCCTGAGGATAAAACNGGATGTGGGGCTGGNTGNACNTGGACTACAGAAGCATATTATGGAGTTTCNCACTGGCACGAGGAAGTTGCAGCAAANAGCACAGTGGGTCACACCTCTGGAAACAATGCAGCAACACAGGCAGCCAATGCAAACAACCCCACCGACTTTATGTGGTCTGGTTTGATGAAGACTAACTCAAGCGGAGATACATGGTCTGGATACGAACCAAACTGGGACGAGGGGCTAGTCCTAAATGATGTAGATTTGACTGGGGCAGATAGGGCATGGATGAGCTTAGAGATTTTCCGACACCTAGGCCTTTCAGACCTGTACACACAAGACCAGAATGGCTTCGTTCTAGCAGAGGTTTGGGATGACGCTGCAATGATTGAGGTATTCTCAGAAGACCTTGGTTGGGTTCTGATTAACTGTCCAAACAGTGCATTCTTCTCTGGTCAATGTGCCTCTGGCGCAAGTTACTGGGGCGGATATGATAATGGTCGCCAGGAAAGTGAAGCAAACACCGGTCTAGACGCAGCGATTTATCGATATGGTGGTGCGATACCCGGTACTCAATACGGATGGGGCAACTTCACTGAAGAGGGACTCGGTGCCTTTGAATTATCCCGCTTTGCAGGTGAAACTATCGATATCAGATTCAGATTCAAATCCGGTTGGGAGGGATCTCTCGGTACCAATGAGTCCACATGGAGCGGAAGAGACGGGTTTGCCATAGACAATGTCACCATTTGGAAACAGAACACTGTCTTCACATCAAACGTTCAGAATCAGCAATCAAACATCAATATGAACAATCTTGCACCAAACGAAGACTACAGTACTGCTATTTCGGCAAACTTCGTCAATGGAACTACATACAGAATTTCGGCGGTTTTGAATTACGGTCAAGATCAGCAGCCAGCAAATGATGATATTGTTGGTTATGTAACCGCTTTCAACATTTATGACCCCGGAATTATGCAAATTGAGGACTTTAGGCCAGGTGGTCTATATGCTGAGGGCAATTTCCCTGTA
Source organism: Methanobacteriota archaeon (assembly GCA_002720115.1). Classification (GTDB taxonomy): domain Archaea; phylum Thermoplasmatota; class Poseidoniia; order Poseidoniales; family Poseidoniaceae; genus MGIIa-K1. The sequence continues at coordinate 10,487 of PBGS01000044.1, read as the reverse complement.
AATGTCAAGGTTGAGCACCTTGGTAATACAAACGTAACATTCGATTTGGAAGCGAAGGTGTTCAGTGCACTACCTACAGATGTTTACTGTGGTTCTCCACTAGTTGTTTGTGAAGAAGGGTTTGAAGGGGGCTCCTCTGGATTTAGATACACAGATGACGGGAATTCAAACGGTGGAATATTAGACGATTCTAACTGTCCTGAACAGGTATTTGGCTCGAATGCATACTGGTTTGGACATCCGTGTGACACACCAAACAGCTACGGAAGCGTTTGGGAAAATGAGACTCTTACCATTCCTGACATCGACTTGACGAGCATGAGCGGCGACTATGTTGCTCTAAACTTCGAATACTTCGCAGAAACCTGGTTTGACATTCTACAATCTGGACAGACGACAGATGTAAACGATTACGCTGCTATAACTGCAGATTGGACTAAGGGTGGTAACGACTACGAAGGCCTGATTTACGGTCAATGGAACGACTACAACGAAGACGGATTCTGTATCGTGGACGAGGATGATAATGGGTTCATTGACCCCGTAAATGAGACTACAATCGACACAACTGAAATAGAATACATCGGTGACCCAACCAACGTTAACGGTGGTTCTGGAAATTACAATGTGTTCTTCAATACTGATGGCCTTGTCCAAAGCCGCAGCATCGATCTTACACACCTGTACGTATTCAATACGACGTCTCCGGACTCTAACCAGTGGACTGATGAGTGTATCAGTTTAGCAGGTTCTGTTGTAGACATTAACTTTGAATTCCGCTCGAATGATGACATTCACAACGGGCAGAACGATGGAGTCCGCGGTGTAGCGTTCGATAACATTTCACTACAGGAATTCTCCTTTACTCAAGACGCAGTTTACAGCACATCTGTAGTTGACCTTGATGCAGAAGAGAACAGGACAATTACCGTTTCAAACCATGATTTCGTTTCTGGTGTTTACATGATAGAAGTCGAATCTATCTTCGACAACACAACGCAAGGAACCCCGTGGTTTGGATATGAGGAAATATCTGTTGCTAACAACGTTGGTAGAGTCATCTTCTCAGTTGAGAGCGTAGATATTACCCTTGGAAAGCCAGATCAATTGTCATGCTTGTCGGATGTAGTTTTGGATTGTATCCTGCCAATCGATAATGTAACAGAACACGATTGGTCTCTATCGGCTACCAACGGTGTACTTCAAGGAGACTACACATTCCACATGACAGTGGTTGATATGGACACTGGAAATCAGGTCCATACAACTACAGCTGGTCCAAGTATGACTCTAGGGCCTCATGAGAGAACAACAGTAAGTTTCACGCCATGGAATGGATGGATGGATGGCCACAAGTACAACATAAGTTACTATGCCACTCTACCTGATGGTAGCACATCCGGAAACGAGAGATATTTCCATGCTGGTTTTGCTTATGATATTGACATTGCAATTCTGTCTGGAGATTCCGCTAGAGTAACAGCAATCAAGGAAGATATAGACATTCTAGGTATGACATATACACAATATGACATCAATGACTGGAATGAGTATCTCGATCTGGGTTGGCTTGTACATTATGACAAGGTGATAATGCCTCAGCAAGACGTTAATACAGCAAAGCCAAATGATGAAGGTGGTAAAGGATATTACGAATTAATTGGTTCTTCTTCAAATCAGAACGCTCTGAAGAACTTCATGTCTGCTGGTGGAACAGTTCAAGTTCATCTTTCGAGTGCTACAGATTACTATGAGTATTCTTCCTCTACTGGTGAAAGCTTGTTACCGTTCGATATGCAGATTCAGCCCAGAAACACTCCAGAGACACGGATAACATATAGCAACATGGAAGTCGCTGACCCATATCACCCTATCCTAGAGGATGTGGATTTAGCCGCATTCCAAGGGTTTGATCAATTTGGGACGGTTACAGAAGCCATAATTAACACAAAGAGTGCCTCTTCAACATCTATACCACGGGCATGTGGCGGATACTCAGAGGAAGGAGGAACATTCCAGAGACTTATCCAGTCTGAAGCAGATCCTCAGGATACTGTACTCGGAGTCTGCAGTTATGTGGATGGGGGATTGATTGTTACAACAATCGATGTTGAGACCGTTTCCGATAGAGCAGATAGTTCTACTTTCCCATTACTCGGCAACATGCTATCATATCAAGTATCACCATATCCAAATGGCTTTGGAACGCTAGGTAACGGATTAGACCTAACTATCAACGGAGAGGTACCATCATTCGACCCATCCACTGGAGGTTATGCGTTCCATTACATGAAGAGTAACTCAGAAGTCACGTTTGGTTATCAGGCTACAACATCAGAAGTACTGAACTCAGATTGGGTTATGAGCGGTCCAACAGATTGGAGCGGATCATCAATGGCAAGCGGCACAGACCACACAGATGTCGCTAATCCAATGGTTCAGTTCTGTAAGGTCGACCTTTCCTCGGCAACAGGATGTTTGCAAGGTGCTACGTGGGAGATTACTCTGTACCTCCACGACAATGAAGGGCACTCTAGAACAATCTCTGTAACTGTACAGACCGATGATACTAGAGCTGATGAATTCCGACCTATTGCTGATGTAGAAATCGATATGCGCAATGAGTATGAGGACCAAATTGAAGACCGAGGTGTGAAGACTGTCTCGGGAATCGATTGGCCACAGAAGAGAATTCACTTAGATGAATCTGGTTCACTAACAGTATATTTTGATGCGAGCAATTCTTCAGATGCTGACGCACTATCAGGTAATGGAATTACTTCTTATGAATGGACAGTACTGTTCGATAAACCGTATGATGAAGATAATTACAAGCTCGAAGGGCATACGTTTGTCACACCATCCACAAGCGATGGAATGTGGGCTTACACCTTTAGCAACCAAACTGTAGACCCAAGTGGGCAGACTGAATCTCTGATACGCATTGAGTTGGTCGTGTTCGACCAAGCCGGAAAGAGTTCTGATAAGTACAAGATGTACTATTCAGTAGTACCTGAAGGGTTTGGAGATGCAGAACCAACAGTCCAGGTTAACCTTTCCTTGAACGGAACTAAGGTCGATAGTGATACAATCACACTAACCGGTACTATCCTCGGTGGTTCAGAGCAAGGGGATGTAATCGTTGAAGCCGCACTGGAGGATACAACATTCGATCTATCTGCAGTAGCCAAATACACACTAAGTCTCGAGGGGAAGTGGGACAATCAAAAAGATCTTGCAGACAACGATGATTTCATGTTAACATTGAACATTGACCACTTGTTCGATAACGAAACAAAATCGAAGCGTGTTTACCTCAAGATATACGAAGGTGAAGATAAGCGATGGCCAATCATCTACTGGATTGAGATAACACTGCCTGCATGTCAGGGTCTCACTGTGCCTGTGGAAGTATTGGACGCTGAGCCAGATGCATACTGGATTTGGAACGTAGAAACAGGAGAGTGCGAATGGTCTGGCAAGTACGTAGACACTGACGACGATGGAATCCCTGATGAAGAGCCAGTTTCGGAAGAGTCGAATAGTGATGAGGACAATCTCATGTTGTATCTCGGTGGAGGTGCAGGACTCGCATTCTTAGTGATAATATCGCTATTCTTCGTGTTACGCGGAGGAAAAGAAGACGACATAATCGACTCTGGAGTCAGCGGAGACTTCGGTGCTACAGCAGTAGGATACGCTGGTGTGGCTCAGATGGACCCAATGGAACAGTATGTACAGCAATTGATTGCCCAGGGATACCCAGAAGAAACTGCGCGGGCCTATGCCCAGCAGTATGCTGGTCACTTTCAACAGCAGCAATAGTTGGCGGAATACACACAATTCACCCCCTTAAAACGGGGGTGAATTGTGTAACCGATTGACCTATGAAGTGCCTATGCTCGGCGCAGACCATGGACAAAGGTGAGTTATACACTGTCGCCGACCTCAGTCTGGCAGATGAAGGGGCACTCAGAATTGATTGGGCACGATCTAGAATGCCAGTATTAGCAGCTCTGAAACGGCAGGCTGAGAAGGATAAACCACTGGCAGGAATGCGGGTTGCTGGTTGTCTACACGTGACAAAAGAGACAGCAGTTCTTATCGAAACAATCAGAGCAGCAGGTGCTGAAGTCTCTTGGTCTGGCTGCAATCCACTTTCAACACAGGATAATGTTGCAGCATGGCTAGCAAGGGAGGGGTACTCTGTGCATGCATGGCATGGGCAATCCGTTGAGGACTTTTATTGGTGTATTGATAAGACTCTTGAGTTTGAGCCTACCCTTACTCTTGATGACGGTGCTGATTTGATTGTGCGTGTCCATAGCGCAAAGTCAGAATATGCAGCGGGTGTTATTGGCGGTACTGAAGAAACCACAACAGGCGTTCATAGACTAAGAGCTATGGCTGCTGCGGGAGATCTGAAATATCCCGTCATAGCAGTCAATGATGCCATTACTAAATGGGACTTTGACAATGTATACGGGACAGGACAATCTACAATCGATGGTATTCTTCGCTCGACTAGTGTTCTAATTGCCGGAAAAACATTCGTAGTCGCTGGATACGGCCACTGCGGAAAAGGTGTCGCTATGAGAGCCAGAGGTATGGGGGCCAATGTGATAATTACAGAAGTAGATCCTCTACCTGGTCTCAGGGCAGTTATGGACGGGTTCAGAGTAATGAAGATGGATGACGCGGCGGCTTTAGGTGACATTTTCTGTACTGCTACTGGCATGAAGGACGTAATCGTTGGAAGACACATGGAAGTAATGAAGGATGGAGCGATAATTTCGAATACAGGTCACTATGATTGTGAAATTAATATCTCCGATTTAGAATCTAGGTCTTCTTCTGTTAGAACAATTCGTGCGGAAAATCAGGAATATACCATGATTGATGGAAGGAAAATTCACCTTCTTGCTGAAGGCAGATTAGTAAATTTGGCAGCTGCTGAAGGACATCCCTCTGAGGTAATGGATATGAGTTTTGCAAACCAATTCTTATCACTGTGTAGACTTGCAAAGGAAGGCGAACAAATGGATGCAATAGTCTACGATATTTCTTTGGAGCAGGATATGGAATTGGCAACAACAAAATTAGACACGCTCGGTTTCTCAATAGACAAGTTGACCCAAGAACAGATTGAGTACTCTACTGATTATACAGCAGGAACATGATTACTCTTCTTCATAAGAGGAAAGTTCTGTTTCATCGTCACCGTCTTCGATGTACCCAATCTCATCAAAGTGTGATTCGAAATCAGGCAGGTTCATTTTCCAATTTTTCGGTAACTTCTTATCAGCGGCAACAATTTTTTCCATACGTTGCTGGAATGCTGGTGGGTGTCTAGAGAATAAGAAATTGTACAATCTTGAACCCCTGATGTCATCAGGAATTACAATCCTAGCACTACTGGCTTCAAATTGAATAGCTCGAAGTAGATTGAAACCAGGTTTGTTTACGCTTCTGTAGAGTTTTCTTGTAAAACTCATTCCTATTATCACAGTTACTAGAATTAGAAGGCTTGTAAGGCAGAAACCGCCCCAGCCATCCCCAAACAGTGAACGAGAAAGGAAAACTTCTAGCATTAGGAATGGAATTGTTGTCATCATAAAAAGCATATTTTCAGACACAGGTGTTCTGTTGGTACGCATTTTGATTGCAGTCCAACCTCCATCATTCTTCTTCCATGGCTTGAAGTGCGAATTAGGGTCTTGTTGGGCTGACATATCAAGAGTCCTGTGTAGATGACTAATTTTCGCTAGTTGGGAATTAGCAATATCCAGATTTTCTTCGAATAAAGAACTCAGTCTATCTCTTGCCTCAGGATACATACCTAAGTCTGCGAGGATTGTTGTCTGTTCAACAATCGGAACCGACTCTAGTGGTGCGGCTTCTCTGCACTTTTGCCACCAATGCAAAGCGTCCTCGTATAGACCTAGCTGGTCTACCATCATACGACCTCCCTTTACCCACGCATCTACTCTTGTTGGGTCTAATTCAACAACTTTTGAGCACGCAGTTATTGCCTGCGAGGCTTGCTCGATGTCAGGATATTTGCCATCGGGAGCGAGTAAACATACAATCATCCACCATGCATTTGAGTGGCCAGGGTCTGCTTTCACAGCGAGTCTTGCATGTTCCAAAGCAGATTCTAATTCATTATTTTCTTCTGCCTCTATTGCATCTAAGTAGTGGCCTTCAGCGCTCATGGTTTGTCCCTCCTGCTGCGACCATATTTTGCTGAATGAAGTGGGGGGGGGTCTTTTTGACTACGGTGATGACCTCTACGCTTTGGTCCACCGACTCTTTTTGGTGCCCCGCAACTAAAGCATTCATTTCTCTTTGCGAAGTTCATCTTTCCACAGCCTCTACATTCCCAATCTCCGGGTCTTTGCTGTGGTTTTTCTGTTCTGTCCCCAGCCCTTCTATCGTTTCCGCTCCATTGCTTTGGCGGTCCTCGACTATTGCGGCGTTTTGGCGCCTTACAACGATTACATTCGGTTCTAAACGAGAAATTTGAGTTTCCACACTCCCCACAGATCCAATCATTTCGCGAGTGGGTTTCTTTCTTCTGTACTCGATTGCCTCTCATATCTCTAGAATTTCTGCGATTATCTTGAACGCGACCTTTACTTCGGTCACCCCTTGTGTTCCTGGATTGTCTATCTCGACGTCCGTTTCGGTCATTCCGAACTCGTTGGTTATCTCTTAATTTTTGATTATCTCTCTGTTTCTTGGTTCGAATTGTAATTTCTATGCCTACTAAATTTTGGGGTTTGGTTTTCCTATCTAAGTGAGCAATGTGAACCAATGAACTGTTTAGGTTTCCAATAACGGCGTCTACCTTACCAACGTAGGTTTCTGATGAGTCTACCATTACTGAGCCTAATGCAGGACATGCCCCCGAGTAACTGACAAGAAGCCCACCTTCATGGCTGACCTTTTCAACAGTTCCTTTGAACATTACAGACCCTCGTATACAGATTGTAAAATCATTCTTTTTTTAGAAGAATAGCCGCACCTAACATCGAGGCAATTGTAGCAAACAAGCTAAGCGATGGCAATCCCCCTGATTCATCTGAGGTATCGCTAGTATCAACAGGTGTCGGGTCCGCTGTATCATACTGGTTCGGTATAGTAACGTCCACGGATGCTATAGCACCCACTGAATCAACCGCAGTTATCACAACATAGTACTCAGATAAACCCTGGGATACACATTTGGCAATAGATAAAGAAACGGTCCAATCTTCTCCATTTGTGGTGAAACCAGTTGTAGTTTCATCACACATATTTGCTTCAAGAGAGACCGAACCTCCATCGGGGTCATTCGCAGTGCCGGATAAGGTGAATGAATATCCATCTGAGGACCACGTTGCGTAGGTGTTCTCGATCGGGTCTATTTTGATATCCACAACAGGTGGAGTATTCCTCTTCTCTAACCCTAAGTCAAACTCAGCATCCCAGTCAAGCATTCCAGGGGACGTAGCTGTGACATGAACCATGAAAGCACCGGGGGACATTCCAGATAGGGATATTGAATCACTGGAGGCTGTAGAACCTAAATTGACAGTTGTGCTTGAGCCTGCTGAACTGCCCTGTACTGCTTTGATCGAAAGAGCTAGATTTTGAACCAGCAAAGATGGTGTTGAATCTATTTCTACGGAGTCCGTGTAAAGCCCTGCAATCGCTGAGAAAGAGGCTGGCTGTCCAAATCTCCATGTGTGCGTGGCGTTACTAATTGCTCCGTAGGGGTCAATCAAATGACATGTAGCGTCCGATGATTGAGAACTGCCTGCGGTGACTAGTAGTTCACCAGCAGAGTTCATTCTACTTGACCATCCTGATTCGGTAAAATCACAGTCCAATCCCCATGCATCATTGTCTGTAGCCCAGTCAGCCATTGTATCTCCAGTGATGGCGACAACCTCGGTCCCGTCTTTTACAATCGGAATTACCGTATTGTCTCCCGGTTCGTTTCCTGTCCACTCCGGGAAGTCATTTGTTTCCGGCGGGGATGTAGTCATATCGAAGAAAATATTTCGAATCATTGGATAGAGTTCCCTATCGTATTGAATGTCTACACTTACTCTAACACTTCCGTCCGGTAAGAAGATTTCATCAATCGAACCAGCACCTAGATTCTCAAGTCCATCATCTTGTATTGTCCAATTTGCCATTCTCAACCCGTCTACATAGGGGAATGTGAAGACCATTGTTGCCTTCGTGATGTTTGTTACATTCATGGCAACCGTAAAGTCGCTCTGTCCAGAGTTTGGTAGTTTGTTGAATCTAGTGTTGTGGGTCTTATCTTCTTTTACGAACATCGATATTTCCAGATTGTTGGTTGCGGAAGTGGGGACTTCTTGACAGTCGGCACTAGCAAATGCATACCTCCCTGAACAAGAGCGCTCTTCCGGATGTCCCTCTGGGATAAGGTCGACTTCTTCCAGACCTATTCCTTCCTCGACGAATTCGACATCATTCCAATCTACTCCACCTCTATGCGGGATTCCTTCACGTATACCGATTCTTGTGTACATGTCGGCTATACATTGTGCTCCAATTTCTCTTACAGCGTCTCTTTCATCTGTTGAAATCCATGAATTATTTCCTCCAGGGAAACCTTCGAACAATCCATCAAGATTGTCTCGAACAACTGCAGCACGGCTCTCATTCACCCAAGAATTTGCGTATAAGTCAGATGTAGCCCAATCATCTAATATTTGGAACATGAACACTGCGTTGTCATATTCAAACAAGTCTTCGAATGTATATCCTGAGCAATCCACATCATCAACTTGCCTACCTGAATCTTCGGCTATGGTTGTGTTAGTCATAGACATTGTTGCCATTAAGATAGCAAGCAAGAGTGCACACAAACTTCTCTTCATGTACTGCCCGTAGGGCAGGTTCTTCTTAGTGTGTTCCTATGTTTGCTAAGGATGAAGCCGTTCTATCCTTCTTGTGAACAAGTACACAGGAACAATGCTCCATAGTATAGCCGCTATGCAGACATACAGCGGCGACATACCCCTATCTACATCATCTAGTGGAATCTCAAGAAGGTGGTGATAGACACCATTAGGGGAGAATAAGTCCATGATTGCATCAATTTGTATGTACTCAGCCGAATTAAGGTCATCGACACCAACACCGGATAAACCTGCAACTACGGTAGTTAATACCAGCCAAAGTAATGTGAAAACCATCCAGACCCCAAGGCCAACAGCGATTGAGGCGCCAAGATCTTTAGCCCAAGAAGAGGCAATAAGTTGTATGGATGTATACCATAGAAGGAGTAAACCTGTACCTAGTGTATGGATAAACACCTCTTCAGTACTCGGTAAATCGTCTAATCTGTACCAGATTACTAGGATACTCGCTATGTTTAGAACCATTACAGGAATGAAGATTGCACCCCAATGACCTAACAATAATGCTCTTGCGAATTTACTTCTTGCTATTGGTTGAGAGAGTTTTATTTCCAAAACCCCAGATAATCTATCTCTGCTGATTCCATCAAAAGCAATTAGTACAGCTCCAAGTGTTGCTGAAAAAATTATGAATGCAGTCGCAACAAACATAACATCGTAAGCTGAATCGATTACAATACTAGCAGGTAGGTTCACTTTAGGGTCAGATAGGCCCCAACTGGAGAATAGGATGAACATAGCTAATAGCGGCCAGATGACCATCATTCTGCCAGCCGTGAGTCTTTCTTTCATAATATGCATGCCAAGAGATAATGTGTTCATTCTTCTTCACCCCCTAAGGGTCTGAATGGAAGCATACCGTCGTCTGATAAATCAAGACTAATGTCATGTGGCTCGATACCGGTTGCGGAACATATCATTTCCACAATTCCCGAATCATCGTTGAGGTTCAGACTTTTCCTGATTTCCTCCAAAGTACCATTTATCAATAATTGACCGCGATGTAGGAGAGCTACCTCATCAACAAGCGATTCCAAGTCACCTACTTGGTGTGACGATATCACTATTGCGACTCCTTTCTTTGCTAGGTTTTTCAATAGATTGGAGAACGCCCTCTGCGCAAGCGGATCAAGGCCGTTTAGAGGCTCATCCATTACAATCATCTTAGGGCTACCTATCAAAGCACATGCAAGTGATAATCTCTGGCGCATCCCTTGAGATAGATTATCCAATAACTGGTTTGATTTTGAGGATAATCCCACCGTTCGAATGAGGTTTTCGACGTCTGTAGTACTATTTCTCATTAGAGATATCGACGTTATGGCCTGACTGACGGTGATTCTGCCTTCCCATCTAACCTGTTCTGGCATGTAACCAATGCAAGCGCGCCTCGTTTCCGCTGATTTATTGAATCCATCACAATCATATAGTCCACAAGGTAAAGGCTCCCATTGAGTACATACACAATTTTGTTCATTAGATAAATTTGGTTTTGTATCTCTACCGATACAAGAGGCACCGTCGCCTCCACAGACACCACATTCA
>PBGS01000043.1 GCA_002720115.1 Methanobacteriota archaeon | reverse complement strand
TAGCGGATTTTTCGTAAGGCCTCCAAAGACAATTTATCTCTAACTTCTCACCATCAGCAAACTCTAGAGTGTCCCACTTCCGAATGGCGAAATCTGCTTGCGATGGAACAGAGTTTGGTCTGCCTAAAATCAAGATTCGACCCAACTTTGAAAGCAAATCATTATTTTTTACGCAATTCAGTAGCCTTAGAGCCAAACCTTTGTAGTCTGTATCAATCAAAGCAGCTTCTTCCATAGGGCCAAGAGTAGAATCCACTCGATCTAGTGGAATATAAGGCAGGTTCCAAACTATTAGATCAAATTGGCCTTGGTATGGAAATTTTTCTGGCCCGACACCCCCCTCTCTGATAGTAGCTTTTTGCATATTAGCCTCTAAGTTCCCTCTGGATGCAGCTACTGCATATGGATTAATGTCACAAGCGCTTACCTGCCATCCAAGGGATGCTGCTAGGATTGTCAAAGCACCTGTTCCACATCCTATTTCAAGCAATTTTCTTCCTCTTCCAGGACCTAACGAAGTCAATCTTCTGGCCAACAGGTCAGTATCCTCTCTTGGCGGATAAACCGTTGGAGGTATTACAAGTCGAAATTTCTGATTTTTATTTGGCTCCCATTCCAATTCATCAGAATCTTTTTCGAATAATCTATTGATTTCCAAGGTAGCATCTTCAGATGTAAAAACCGAGTTTTCACCCTTCCGCATTGGATGGTCCACACATGCCGAAGCATTTATGTCTCTTGCCAAAAAAAATTGACTTTGTTAACATTGTGTGGAGGTCATCGCTGTCTAGCGTTCTTACTACCATATTACAGGGCGGAGATTTTAAAAACCCCCTTCAGGTCGGGCAAGAAGCCCAAGACATACATTTGGGCCTGTAGCTTAGTCAGGTAGAGCGTCCGGCTTTTAACCGGACGGTCGCGGGTTCGAACCCCGTCAGGCCCGCCTNACAAGAAACCGGCCTGAAGTATACGGGCATAGCGGGGTGTGTGTTTTGGTAGTAAAGTCGGCAACTAAGAAGCGGTTAATGGAAATGGGTATTGCAGAGGAATACGCTCACAAACTCGCTACCGACCGTAACATGACAGATATTAAGGCGATGCCTGCTGATGAAATAGCATCAGTTCTCGGTGTTTCAAAAGACGATGAAATATTTACTGGCGCAATGAATGCTCTAGCAGAATTGGGGCAGCGCAGGCAAAAGCGCAGAAGCCGAAAAATTACAATATCGCGCAAGGCCCTAGATGATGACGATATGGACCTTGCCGGAACAAAATTCAATGTTCTAAATCACGTTCTTGTACCACACCAAGAACTGGTGCCAGTGGAAGACGAGGAAGATGCCTTAGCACCGTGGGGCCTACTAACCACAGACGAAGAAACTAAAGAAATTAGACTTGCCAAAGAGCTACTCCCCAAGATTCTGATTACAGATCCAGTTGTTCAAGTGATTAAGGAAACAACAGAAAGGGCACATGATGCTGCATCCAATGAGGATGAGGAGCATGTGCCGTTGCCAGCGGGGTGGCTTGCAGACCGTGTTTTGAAAGTGGTAAGGCCTTCNCCATCTGCAGGAGTNTCTGTAGCNTACAGACTGATTGTTGAGGGTAGCTGAATAGAGGTGATAATATGAAGGAGATAATTGAATCATTTTTCCGTGAACGTAGCTTGGTTAACCACCAACTAGCATCTTACGACGACTGTATTCCATCTGGAGACAATTCACTCTCACGCATGGAAAAAATAGTCCGTAGTATCAGAGTAGGTACCGACGAAGAGGTTGATGATGAGAAAGGCGGACTAATTAAGCTCGACGTTATAGACCAGGACATAATAATAAGAGTGAAAAATATCCAGTTAGGCGAACCTACAATTAGAGAAGCGGATGGAAGTGACCATCCCTCCCAACCAATGGAATGCAGGTTGAGAAAACTAACATACATGTCGCCAGTAAAAATGGACTTCACAATATTCCGCAACGGAGTACCTACTCAACCTGAGAAAGGTGTGCAGGTTGGTAACATGCCCATAATGGTGCGCAGTCGCAGGTGCAACCTACACGCNAATCACATAGCCGGAGACAGAGTCCTTCATCCAACCACATCCGATGAGGATAGAAAAATGTGGGAGGAGTTACTGAGGCANAAAGGAGAAGATCCGCTCGACCCAGGTGGCTACTTCATCATCAACGGTACAGAGAGAGTTCTAATTTCGATGGAAGACTTGGCTCCTAACAGAGTAACAGTCGAAATNAACAAACGCTATGCNAAGAAGACAGAAGTAGCAAAAATATTTTCACAAAAAGATGGTATGAGAAAGCCACTGACCGTTGAAAAACGCAGAGACGGTATGCTGATGGTAAAAATCAGCACTGCCGGGACAACNGCAATCCCAGTCGTTCTTTTGATGCGTGCNCTTGGTATTGANAACGATCAAGANCTTTTCCAAGCAATAGCAGGACCAACAGAAACATTCAAGTTTATTGTTGCTAACATCAATGAAGTAAAAGATAACGAAGAGTACGCCGTTGATTCTATGGATGAAGCTCACGGATGGCTTGAAAAGAAATTCGCAGCAGGTCAACAGAAAGAGTATCGCGAGGCTAGAGTCAATCAACTGCTAGACCGCGAGTTGCTCCCACACTTGGGAGACCAAGAAGAAGACCGTAAGAAGAAGGCTATTTTCCTCGGAAGAATAGTTCGTCAGGTATTGGAAATGGCAATCACAAGTCGAAAACCAAACGACAAGGACCATTATGCAAACAAGAGAGTTCGCCTCGCAGGTGACCTTGTTGAAGATTTGTTCCGTGTATCTATGGGGCAACTAGCTCGCGACTTGAAGTACCAATTGGAGAGACATCACAACCGCAAGCGTGAATTGAAGATTACTTCCTGTCTAAGACCGGATGTATTGACCAGCAAAATCATGCATGCACTGGCCACAGGAAACTGGGTAGGTGGAAGGTCTGGTGTAAGNCAACTTCTAGACCGAACTACNTTCCTTTCAGCCCTATCTCACATGCGCCGTGTAACCAGCCCATTGGTTCGAAGNCAACCTCATTTCGANGCAAGAGACCTGCACCCNACTCAATGGGGCCGCTTGTGTCCAAACGAAACTCCAGAAGGTCAGAATTGTGGTCTAGTTAAGAATGCAGCTCAGATGATTGATATCTCTGAAGCAGTTCCTGAAGAAGAAATTAGAACTCGTCTGGATGAGATGGATGTATTCCAACCAGATGATTGGACAGATGGAGATAGAATTCACGTAAACGGCGACATATACGGTGTTCACAAGCGCGGTAAGAATTTGGTCACCCAGTTCAAGAATGCTAGGCGTCGTGGTGCAATCAGGCCAGAGGTCTCGATAAGGTATGATAATGTCAACAAGGACATTTTTATCAACACAGATAAAGGTCGTATTCTAAGACCTGTTCTAATTCTGTATGATGGTGCGCCTAGGCTCACACAGAAGCACCTTGAGATGGTTGGTTCTGGTGAATTAACATTCAAAGATTTGGTCAACGAGGGTGTTGTTGAATGGATTGATGCTGAAGAAGAAGAAGACCTCTACATTGCTCCTCGTCCTTTCGTGCTACCAGAGGTTGTACCAGAAGGTAACGAATATGCTGGAAGGCCGTTGAGTCACTCTTCGATAACATGGCTTAATCTCGGAGAGCCTGGTGCTGAAGAAGCGAATCTTCAGGCAAGTATAACAATGCCAAATGGAGAAAAGGCAGACGCAATTTTCAACGTCCCTCTTTTGTATACATCCGAGCACACTCATTGTGAAATCGACCCTCAACTTGTGTTGGGTGTATGTGCTTCATTGATTCCATACCCAGAACACAACTCAACACCTCGTGTAACAGGTGGAACTGCAATGGTAAAGCAATCACTTGGTCTTCCTAGTTCAAACTACAGGCTAAGACCTGACACAAGACTGCACATTTTGCATTACCCGCAGAGGTCCATAACTTACACGCAAGCTATGGACACAACAAAGTTTGATAGCAGACCTGGTGGCCAAAATTTCATTGTAGCCGTTATGAGTTTGCATGGATACAACATGCAAGACGCTGTCATCATGAACAGATCCAGTGTTCAAAGAGCACTTGGGCGCTCTACTTTCAATAGAACCTACAACGCTGAGCGCAGAAGATTCCCTGGTGGTCAAGTCGAAGAGATTGAAATCCCTGGAACAGGTTTGGAGGAAGTCAAAGGTCTGAAGCCTGTAGGTGCTTATGACCACCTTGAAGGAGATGGTTTACCTCACCCAGAGAAGTATCTCGAGGGAGGAGACGTTTTGGTAGGAAAAACAAGCCCACCTAGATTCTTGGAAGAGACAGGTGCTGGAGCGTTCTTACAAGCTCAAGAACGTCGTGAATCTTCAATGCCAGTACGTCACGGAGAGAAGGGCTGGGTAGACAACGTCTATGTTACAGAATCTCTTGACTCGGGCAGACTAGTAAGAGTCATGGTTAGGTCACACAAAGTACCAGAAGTCGGCGATAAGTTTGCATCACGTCACGGACAAAAGGGTGTAATCGGACGTCTTGTTGATGAGGAAGATATGCCGTTCACTAGAGATGGTGTTGTACCAGATCTAATCATCAATCCTCACGCTATTCCGTCACGAATGACTGTAGCGCACGTTCTCGAAATGATCGGAGGTAAGGTTGGTTCACTTGAAGGACGCCGAATAGATGGAACAGCTTTCCGTGGAGAGAAAGAGGGAAGCCTTCGTGACAGCCTAGTCAGAAACGGCTATGCACACACCGGCAGAGAAGTAATGGTCAATGGAGAAACAGGAGAAACATATCCTGCTGAAATATTCGTTGGTTGTATCTATTACCAGAAACTCCATCACATGGTTTCTGGAAAGATTCACGCAAGAAGCCGTGGACGTGTACAAATTCTTACCCGTCAACCAACAGAAGGACGTGCTCGTCAGGGTGGTCTTAGGTTTGGTGAAATGGAAAGAGACTGTCTGATTGCCCATGGTGCCTCGATGGTTATCAAGGACCGTTTGCTTGATGAATCAGATGGTATCGATTTGTTCGTGTGTGCCCAGTCTGGTCACATTGCTTGGTATGATCCTAAACGAAGAACATACGTATCTCCCATACACGGAGACGGAGCAGAGGTGTACAAGGTACAAACCTCATACGCATTCAAGTTGTTACTTGACGAGATGAAGAGTCTCGGGGTGGCAATGCGCCTAGAACTGGAGGACCGAAGATGAGCAGAAACAGCACAACAATGATTCCAAAGAGAATCGCAAGCATCCGCTTTAGCTTGATGGACCCAACTGAGATTCGTAAGATGTCCTCAGTAGAGGTAAAAACAGCAGACACTTACAAAGACGACGGTCACGCATATCGACAAGGTTTGATGGACCCTCACATGGGTGTGATAGAGCCTGGTCTATTGTGTCCTACTGACAATTGTAAGTATGACGAAAGTCCCGGTCACTTTGGTCACATTCAACTGGAATTACCTGTGATTCACATCGGTTTCGTTAACCTGATTAAAACCGCACTAAAGGCGACCTGTAACACATGTAGCAAGATTCTTTTGCACAGTGCAGGCGGCACAGCTCCCGGTATGACAAATGAAGATGAACCATCAGAGCAAGATTACTATCGCAAGCGTGTTCATGACATAATACTCAAGCATGGTGTTGGATCGACAGAGTTCTCCAAGATCATTAAAGAGATAGAGAAGAAGACATCAGAAGCTCGAAGAACAATCTGTATGCATTGCAGCGCACAACAAGGTAAAATCGTATTGGATAAGCCTACTACTTTCAAGGAGCATATATTAGCCCAAGGCGGAGCAAAAGCTACTGAGAGAAAACTGAATGCAAGAGATATCCGCGAGTGGTTGCAAGGAATCCCGCAGGAGCATCTTATTTTCCTCGGCATGCACAAAGAAAACAGACCAGAGTGGATTGTTCTGAAGGTATTACCTGTGCCTCCTATCACAGTTCGTCCGTCAATCACTTTAGATTCGGGAGATAGGTCTGAAGACGATTTGACTCACAAGTTGGTTGATGTTCTCAGAATTAATCAAAGGTTAAGAGAAAACCGTGACGCTGGTGCTCCGCAATTGATTGTTGAAGATCTATGGGAGCTTCTACAATACCACGTGACAACATACTTCGACAACCAAACAAGTGGAATTCCACCTGCGAGACATCGCTCAGGCAGAACCCTGAAAACACTTACACAGCGCCTAAAGGGCAAAGAGGGAAGATTCCGCTCAAATCTATCCGGTAAGCGTGTGAATTTCTGTGCTCGGTCAGTAATATCACCAGATCCATATCTTGGGGTGAACGAAGTAGGTGTACCTACCAAGATTGCAAAAGAGTTGACAGTTCCAATTAGAGTAACTACTCGAAATCGAGAACAAATGCGCCAGATGATCATGCGTGGTCCTGATGTTCACCCGGGTGTCAATTATGTAATACGAGGAGATAGAAGACGTGTTAGAATTAACCAAAGGAGCCGCCTCATCAATGCAGGTTTTAGATGTCACAACCCGGAGTGTACGGAAGAAACAACTCTGAGATTTGATATCCACCAAGTAATGCCAGCACCTAATTTCCTTCCTGGACTGGTTGTAAAGAAATTTGTAACACGAGAGGAAGCCGTCGCAGGTGGAGAGGAAGTCGTATCATATGCTATTGATGAATCAGCGACCTTGGCAAATCTGCGCGGAGAAGATCTTGACGGAAATCCTCTACCAGAAGATGACCCTAGAGCTATTTTGCATCACAGATGGAAGTTTGAACTCGCAAATCCTGATACAGATTTCCCACCACACTTGGAAGTATGTTGTCCACATTGTGGTAGCCCTGACAACGAATGGGGAGAGAGGACTCGTGTCGAAGACAGACTATCGACTGTGGACATAAATGGCAATCCAAAGCCAGGTTTGCAAGTTGAACGCCACTTAATTGATGGAGATGTTGTGATTTTCAACCGCCAACCATCTTTGCACAGAATGTCTATGATGGTACACGAAGTTAGGGTAATGGAAGGTCATACCTTTAGATTTAACCTAGCAGTATGTACCCCGTATAACGCTGACTTTGATGGCGATGAGATGAACCTACACGTCATACAAGGAGAAGAAGCTCGTGCAGAAGCCAAAATATTGATGAGAGTCCAAGAACACATCCTAACTCCTAGGTATGGTGGTGCTGTAATAGGCGGAATACACGATCACATTTCTGGTGCCTACTTATTATCCAGGCCTGAAACAAAAATCTCCAAGAGGCATGGTCTCGAAATGTTAGGAAATATCGGATACACAGGTGCATTACCCAAGGTACACAAAGGCCCCAAGGGAGAGTACTTCATGGGAGAAGACTTGGTTTCAGTAATCATTCCTGAAAACATCCACTTGAGATTTAGAAGCCGTTCAAATGACGACGTCGTTGTCAAGAATGGAAAGGTTTCAGGTACTCTAGATAAGCGTGCAATTGGTGCTGAAGATGGACGTCTTCTAGACGCCATTGTCCAAACCAATGGGCCAACCGACGGTGCAAGATTCCTTGACGAGTTTACGAGACTTTCAATCGGTGCTTGTACATCTCTAGGTTTCACAACTGGGATTGACGATGAAGATTTGTCCTCTGAAGCATTGAGCGAAATTGAGCGCCACAATGCAGAAGCACGTGCAGAAGTACGTGCGGAACTAGACAAGTTCGGAAAAGATGGGCGCGGCTATGAAACCCGCCCAGGTAGAACTCCAAAAGAAACACTGGAAGAGAATATAATGGTCATTCTGGACCAAGGTAAGCAAGCCGCTGGTGACGTTGCTAAGGAAGAATTGAACCACCCAGGTAATTCCAATGCTGCAGTCGGTATGGCAATCTCTGGTGCAAGAGGTTCAATGGACAATTTGACCATGATGGCAGGCAGTATCGGACAAGCAAAGGTTCGTGGTGCACGTCTAGAGCGTGGTTACCACCAGCGTGTCCTACCTCACTTCAAGCGTGGTGGACTCGGTGCAACGGAGAAGGGATTCATTTCCTCCTCATTCAAACGTGGTCTTGAGCCAACAGAATTCTTCATGCTATCCGTATCTGGAAGAGAATCACTGGTCGATACAGCGGTCCGTACAAGCAAATCAGGATACATGCAGAGAAGACTCATCAACGCTATGGATGACCTAAAGGTATTCGATGATGAAAATCTATCTGTCAGGAATACTGCAGATCGTATTATTCAGTTTTCATATGGCGAGGATGGAATCGATCCTAGCCGAGGCGTACATGGTAAACCATTCAATATCGACGTTGTTGTCGACGAGGCACTAGGCACTGATGGACCAACCAAGGTCAAGGATGACGATTACATTGACAGGGGGGATAAGGAATTCGACCTAGGATACGACGAAGGTGATTCCGAAGCTGCAGCAGGAGGTGATTTGTGATGGTAGTAAAGAGCGCAACCAAAAAGAAACTTATGGACATGCTTGTACCAGAAGAATTTGCACACAAATTAGCAGATGATCGCAAATGGGACGACGTAAAGATTCTAACAGTACAAGAAGTAGCACAATTTTGTGAAACAGATTCCGATACTGCTGCTAGAATACACGGTATTATNTCAGGAGCAGCATCTCCAAGCCGCGATTCCACAAGTGATAACTCAGCGACAACATCAGTTCGTTTAAGACGCGGTACAAGACGCCGTCGAACAGCAAAGACTGTGCAAGAATTAGAACCATACAATCCTGACATGAATGAGGATGGTATTCCTACGATTTATGACGATGAATTGGCAGAAGATGCCGTTTTCAAGGCTATAAAATCAGCAGCCACATCTGCAGGTGTTAAATTTTCACAGCAGACAATTCATGACTTGACAGAGGCTGTACATAANAGAGAAATGGTCAAACTAACAAAAAAGCAAGCAGAAGCACTCGTCTCAGAAGCTGCAAGAGCCCAAGATATGGCTCTGATAGACCCATACGAGGCCGCAGGTATCATCACTGCACAATCGATAGGTGAGCCGGGCACCCAGATGACAATGCGTACTTTCCACTATGCAGGTGTAGCGACTGTTAACGTCACACAAGGTCTGCCAAGAATTATTGAAATTGTAGATGCCAGAAAGGTTCCAAACACCCCTACAATGACGATCCGTCTAAAGGGTGAAAATAGTCAATCCGCTGATGCTGCTAAAAAATTAGCTGCAGCAATCGAGATTACTACAACAGTAAACATAGCAGATATCGATACCGACGTTGCTCAACGTAGGTTGGTTCTAAAATTAAAGAAAGGAAATCTGAAGCAAAAAGGTATGACTCCGGCTGAAGTTAAGGACAAATTAGAACGAGCATTGAGGCTCTACGTTGAAGCAGATAAAGAGAAGAATCCTTCAACACTTACGTTAATACCCGGNATTCAGACAGAAGAGGACATGAAAACATTGGCAGAAAATCCACCTTCTTACACGGAGTTGCTACAGCTAGAAGATAAAATCCGTGANATGAGGCTAAAGGGTGTGCCAAATATAGAACGTGCTAACGTTCAGTTAGATGATAAGAACGGAGAATACTATCTGTCCACGATAGGAAGTAATCTTGCAAGAATCTCTGACATGGAGGGAATTGACAGATCACGCACCTATACAAATAATATCATTGAGATTTACGAATATCTCGGAATCGAGGCTGCAAGACAGGCTATCGTAAACGAACTGCAGGCAACGCTTGACGGAGCACGCTTAGAAGTTGACGTTCGCCATCTGCTTATGGTATCAGACGTTATGACAAGCGAAGGTGAAGTCCGAGCAATAGGTCGACACGGTGTTTCAGGTACGAAGCATTCTATCCTTGCACGCGCTGCTTTCGAAGTAACAGTCAATCACCTGCTGAAGGCAGGAATTATCGGTGAGAGAGACAACCTAACAGGTGTCGCTGAGAACATTATTGTGGGCCAGCCAATTAGCCTTGGAACGGGTTCAGTAGAATTGTACTACATACCAGAGTGATTATCAACATTGAGAAGCAAAATTGTGGAGGAATGAATAATGGATATAAGTAGACAACTAAAGATTGCAAGTGCGACAGGTAAGTTATTGTTTGGTCAACGTCAAGCAACAGATGCCTGCGCCAGAGGGGAAGCGAAATGTGTAATATTGGCTGCAAACTGTCCGCAGGATTACGTGGACGAACTTGCTGCAAAACATCCCGAAGTTACAATGCATAGAACCCTGATAGTCAATAGAGAACTTGGAGTAGCTTCTGGAAAGCCATTCAGTATCTCCACTATTACGGTCATAGATGCTGGGGAATCAGATTTACTAACTTTAAGCGGCAACTTAGAGTGAAACTAAAGACGGTATTTACCTCCAGAGGTACATGGCCCTCGATTTGCTAGCTGTCATGCGGCGATTGGGGGTATCACTTGATACAGAATCTCCACCTATTACTGCGCCAAATGTGATTTCCTGGCTAGGTAGAGTTTACGATGTCAGTCCTGAACAACACAATCTTGGTATGAAGGAAGGTATGGAAATTTGGCACACAGGTAGCGGATTTGCTCCATTAGATTTAGCGGGAATAGAAACTTGGTTGTTCGATGCACCACGTGGAAAACATCTCATTATTGCTGAAAGAAAAGTAAACTTCGATTCCAGAAACGTTCCTAGTAGGGACGGAAGAGAATTGGTAATTTGGGATCTGGATGATTATGCTGCATTTATTGGACATGCAGTAATTGACGGTCGACTTTCAATAATTGACGAATACGTGGAAAATATAGAGAAAGAAGAATCTAAATTATTCACTGGTCCGGGTCCATTTGTTTTAAAGCCACAAGAAAATTATTCAAAGTTAGAATCTGAAGGTTTAGAAGTCGGCTCAGCAAAACCCGTATTAATTCCCGCAAAATTGCACCACGTGAGTGGAACCATATCAGGTCCAGAGTCAGAATCTGTAAGCAAATGGGTCTTGAATTGCGGTGGATTACATGTGATTGGAAATGTTGAGCTGCTTTCCAGACCACCGCTCATAAGTCATGATCATTTGGAAGTTTTACCTAATCCAGATTTCTCAGATATAATGTCAGAAAGACGGGCTCATGCAGATGGTATGGGAGAACTTTTGCATTGGTGGTATTTTGACTCTGATGGCGCAAAAATCGAAACTTACGAGGTTTTGGTCCCTGGTCACAAAGGAATTGATGCCTCAGATTCATATTGGATTTTGGAAGGCGTTTCAAACACCCTACATCTAAACCAATAAGCAAAGCATTCATCACCTTTGGTGTCGACCAGTAAACATGCGCAATCGTAACTTGTTGTGTATCGTAATAATTGGAATATTGTTGGCAAGTATTATTCCAATTCAGAACAATGTAGAGTTAAGTGACAAGAAAATCATCTCTTTTGCTGATTCTGAGCCAGATTTGCTTATTTCCACAGGGTCTTCATCCGGACATGTAAATGGAACAAAAATAGAGTCCACTCCAATGGGATTAGTGGTAGCAGGTGATACAAGGAATTCTATGAATTTGGGGGGAATTCAGTTACAAGCAACATCTGCATACAACCAAATTGTTGATGCCGATTCATATGTAGGTTTAGTCGATGAGCAGGGTATCTGGCAATGGGCAATTATGCCAAGTGCCTCACAGGGGTTAACATTCATCGAAGCTATGACTACATCACCCAATGGAGAAATTTACATTGCTGGGACAATCTTGGGGCAAGTAGTCTTCGGATCTAATCCCAACTCTCCTTCCATTCAATCGCAAAATCTTGACGGGTTCATCGCAAAAATAGATCCTACTGGACAGTGGGAGTGGGCTACATCTTTCCAAACTGCATCAAACAATGACTCCAATAATAGCGTGGTTACGGGATTGGATGTCGATCCCGTATCTGGAGAATTAATAGTATCAGGTACTCACAAAGGACCAACTGATTTTGATGGGACACTAATCACAAATGCTGACGATGAATATTTCCTTGCTGAAGTAGACCCATCCTCAGGATCGCTAAACTGGGTCTCTACTGCCGGAGGAATTGGCAATGACAATTCTGCAGGAGTAGTTGTGGATACAAATGGTAACATTTGGCAAACAGGTACAACATCGGGTACGTTTTCTGCAAACGGTAAAACACATCAAGCATTAAGTCAAGCAGACACAGTACTTGTCAAATGGAATTCACAGGGAATAGTACAGGCAGTCACGGGATTTGCAAGTGCGGCTGGAGAAATTAATATTGCAGAAGACATAACGATTACACAAAATAATGAAATCATTGTATCAGGTGTTTTCCTTGGTTCAATGGATGCAGGAAACCAGAATATACTCTCTGACAAGGGTAGTGGGGATGCTTATGTTGTCAAAGTTTCCAACTCAGGTCAAACAGACTGGGCTGTAAGCGCCGGAAGCAGTAGTTCTACCGAGAGAGCATATGCAGTAGAAGTAGACTCAAATGGTGAAATAATGGTTGGTGGAATGGTTGTTGGCTCAGCCGATTTTGGTATACACTATGCGACTTCCAATGGAGGATTAGACCTCTACATGGCGAAATTAGATGCCAATGGTAATTGGGATTGGGTGGAAACTCTCGGTAGCACTAGCGACGATTTATTCGCAGATATAACAGTAAACTCTACGGGTATTCCTACTGTTTTTGGCTCGTTCCAATCCACCATCAATAAAGGTAGTCAATCGGTTACAAGCGCAGCTGGTTTAGACTTGGTAATCTGGTCTGTAGACCCAATAAACAATGCAGACGCAGATAATGATGGAGTCAACGACCTCAACGACAATTGTCCCAATAAAAACAATCCACTCCAGATAGATTCGGACTTGGATGGCGCCGGTGACGAATGTGATATCGATGATGATAATGATGGAATTACTGATAATTCAGGGGACGATTGTCCAAGAGGCGGAGCATGGAATTGGACAAGTGACTCATCAACAGACTTCGACAACGATGGATGTAAAGACTCTAGTGAAGATTTGGATGATGATAACGATGGTGTTGAGGATGGAGATGATGGGTGTCTAAGTTCATACGTTCCTCCAAGAAACTGGTGGATATCCGATTCATCAAATGATTTAGATGGAGACGGTTGTAGAGATGCTGACGAGGACTCTGACGATGATGGAGATGGCTTCGATGATTCAGTGGATGATTGTAACAAAATTTCAGGGACCTCTACCCTTGGTTCATACACAGGGTGTGTTGATACCGATGGAGATGGATTTGCAGACTTAGAAGATTCATGTCCAAATGATGCTGGTAATTCTTCATCTGGAGGTCTTTTGGCTTGTCCCGACACAGACGGAGACGGCTGGGCTGACAGCATTGATGATTTACCATATGACTCATCTCAATGGAGTGATCAAGATGGTGATGGGTACGGCGATAACTCTGAAGGTAATAATCCAGATGATTGTATCTCTATTCCCGGGAATTCCATTCTAGACCGATATGGTTGCCCTGATACAGACACAGATGGATATTCAAATGCTGATGATTTTTGGAGTATAGAAGATGGTGCAGACGCATTCCCTACTGACGACACACAATGGTCAGATTGGGATGAGGACGGTTTTGGAGATAACTATGGAAATCTATCATGGATAGACAGAAACGAAAACTGGCCGGGTGACTATTACCAATATGCTAGAGACCAAGATGCATGCCCTACTCTGCCAGGAAATTCATGGCAGGATGACATTCTGGGTTGTCCTGATGGTGATGGAGACGGCTGGGCTGATTTCATGGACTCATTCCCAGCAAATCCAGACGAGTATTTGGATACAGATTCTGACGGGGTAGCTGATGGTAGTGATGCATGTCCCGAGGTATACGGCAACTCAACCATTGACGTCATAGGTTGTCCAGACTTCGATGGAGATGGTTGGGGCGACCCAGAAGCCGGTACCGACTGGAAACCTATGGACCCAACCCAGTGGGCAGATTCAGATGGGGATAAGTACGGTGATAATCGCGATGGAACAAAGCCAGACTCATGTCCTGCAGAAGAAGGATATTCGTTTGAGGGTGGTATTCTTGGGTGTGTAGATTCAGATAACGATGGCTGGGCTGATCAAATCGATGCATTCCCAAATGAGCCAAGTCAATGGAACGACACAGATGGTGATGGTTTTGGTGACGAAATCAAGGGTAAAGATGGTGACGAATGTCCAGAAGTAGCGGGTGTTGCGAAAGAAAAGGGTTGTGAAGAAGTTATCAGTGAATCTGGAGGAAGTATACTACAGTACGGCGGGATAGCAGTCGGAATAATACTGGTAATGATTGTTGCACTCCTAGCAATATCTCGTCTTCGAGGCGGAAGCGGAGAAAAGAATTGGAATGCTGGAGTAGGAATTGTTGGTAATAACATGCAACCAACAATGCCAATCATGAGCCCACAGCCTTCTATGCCTAGCATGCATGCTCAACCAGCTATGCCCAATATGAACGCACAGCCTGATTATTCTCAGTATCAGCAACCAAGCATACAACCTGTTGTCCAAGCGGCATCTCCTGACCCTACAATGTTACCAGGAAATCAAAATGTTATGCCCCAACCGGCAATAGCATCAGGTCCAACAATGTATGAAGTTGGCTCGATTCGAAGCGATGGAAATGAATGGCTTGAGTACCCTGCTGCAAGTGGGGCGTGGTACATCCGTGATCCTATTAGTAAGCAATGGGAAAGAAGGATTTGAGGTCGATTATTTTGGTCGAAGTCACACTCTTGGGCTCTGCTCAGGACGGTGGTGTTCCGCAGGTTGGTTGTGATTGTTGTTCAGATTTGATACCTCGATATCCTGTCTCTATTGGATTAACCGATGCAGATGGAGGTAAACACCTATTCGAAGCAACTCGCCATTTAGGAGAACAGCTGAGAATATGGGGTTGCAATACTGTAAATTCAGTTTTTTTAACTCATGCTCACGTAGGCCACGTTGACGGTTTGGCGTTGTTTGGGAAGGAAACAATGGCTGCAAAAGGAGTGAACCTGTATTGTTCCAAATCGATGCTCGATTTGATTCAAAGAACTCCGCATTGGTCAACAATGCTGTCAGATGGCGTTTTTATACCGAAAGTCGCCACTTTTTACCAGTTACCCGGTGTAATAGTTGAAGCAATCGAGGTGCCGCATAGGAACGAATTATCTGACATGCATGCTTACCTAATCAAAGCAGAAAAAACCCTGTTATTCCTGCCAGACCATGATACTTGGCAGGAGACATTGCGTGGTCATGACCTTAGGGCATGGTTGAATCATTTCGAGGTAGACATCGCATTAATCGATGGGACCTTTTTCAGTTCCAATGAACTAAAAAACCGTGATCAAAGTAAGGTCCCTCACCCCCCAGTCGAGCAGACACTTCAGATGTTAGGTGAGCGAAGGGAAGGAGATGGTGAGATAGTATTCATTCACCTGAATCACACCAATCCACTGTGTAGAGATGAAACTCCTGTAACAGATTTAGGATGGAAGGTTGGGAAAGAAGGCATGTCATTCAATCTTTGATTATGCCACTTTCTTTACTGTATAATCCAAAGAGATTAGCTGGATGGTGTAAGCAATTTCTTCACCTTCATCTGTTGTTTGACATCCCGCCCCACCGCCGGTATTCACGTTTACAGTAATTCCAAGCATGTGTTCTCCAATACCAAATAGTCCATCTAACATATAACGTACTTCGGACTCTGTCACATCGCTAACCGTTTCATTTACGATACTAGAGTTGTGCCATTCTAAAATGACATTCTCACCGGATAGGGTTGGAGATGATTGCTCAAACATATCATGCACCAAATTTGCATAGACATCGTCATCTTGGGCCGGCTGAGCAATAGCACATCCAATGCCTTGTTGAGTCTCGTCGTCACTGTAGGTCAGTTTCGCTCTAACACCAACGATGTTTTTGCCATCCAGTTCTGAGCCAGCGGCGTCAGAATTTACGATAATATCAACCGTTTCACCATCGTTGACATATGTTGAATCATCNCCGATTTCGTGATAGGAATATGTTCCCTCTATCGAATAATTACCTAATCCTCCAAGTGCTTTAGTTGAGGATGAGTCTGGGCCTTTTGCGAGATAGGTTGCTTCAAGTCCAGCAATCGGGATCAAAATTANAGCAGCGAATGTAAGAATTTTGTTTTTATCGGGCAAACTAAATCTTCCCAGCGATGAAACATCGGGTGTTCGAATTTTGTTCATAATAAAGTGTGCTGCAAACGCAGCACCCATTCCTGGAACCGATGGGAAAATACCGTCATTCCCAGCAACGGCTTTCAACCCTAAAATCGACGGTAGCATNGACCAAATTATTACACCAGAAAAGCCNGANATCATCATNACTACACTATGGGTTGAATCCGGTTTGTAACCCATCCACCGTATTATCAGCAAAGGAACAAATACACTACCTAGTCCATATACAGCAAGAACTACAAGTAAGAATACGGAAGATCCTCCAGGTATGTAGAGTCCACCTACTGAAATTGCGGTTGCAAATGCAGCGACAACTAAAGTCACCTTCTTTGTAGTCTTGTGGTCTTCTCTCCATTCTGGCTTGATATCATCTGTGATTGCAGCAGTACATGCCAAAACTTGGCTATCTGCAGTTGACATTGTGGCTGCGAAAATAGATGCTAGAATCATACCAACTCCAATTGCGGGCATTGTTTCTATGGCTAACTCTGGTAAACCTAGTTCGGGATCAAAATCATCAGACTTTGGGAATAANACCCTACTAGATAGTCCAACTAATGTCATCAAAGCAATAAAGGGGGTTTGCCAAACGAAGAACCAAACCATTGCTTGTTTCCTATCTTTATCAGAACCTAGTGTCATTACTCTTGACACCACTTGGGGCTGTCCAGCAACCGCCAACCCCCCAAGAAAGAACGCAAACACCCACATAGAAAGCCCGAACATTAGGTCTGGCGGCAAAAAATTAGTCAAAACTTCATCTTGAGATTCTAAGCCTGAATTTAATCCGCCAAATCCTCCTACTTCTTTCAATGCAACCCANCACAGTATTGTTGAACCAATAATCATAACACACGATTGTACTGCATCAGTCCAGATNGAAGCCCTAATTCCACCCGCATAACAGTAAGCAACAACAAGTACAAACCCAATCAAAATTCCAAGTAGCACTGGCCAACCCATCATAGCAAACAATGCTTTACCACCCGAGGTTAGTTGAGCAGCAGCATAGATGCTTAGGAACAAAACAGAAAGAACAGCCGCTAATTTTGCTTCAGGTGCTCCAGCTTTTTCAGCTACAAGAGATGAAAGAGATCTGACATTTCTTCTCTGACCTTCTTCCTGTATGAATTTGTATAGCCACCACCATGCAAGAAATTGGCCCAGAGTAGATGCAATTCCCAACCATATTACATTGTAGCCATAAAGGTAGGTGAACCCAATCGCTCCAATGAACATATATCCCGAGTTCCATGTACTCACTGCTGAAAGAGCAGCCAGTGCAGGATGCATCCCTCTTCCTGCAATTAGATAATCATCCGTAGTATCCTTNTTNACGCGAATTGATGCTATACCAACACCCGCAAACAGAAACATGAAGAGAAGGAATGAAATAACAATCCAAAATGTCTCTGAAATCTAAATCACCTTATGTCAATACTTCCAAAAGACGATCTTGTTCAGCAGCACGACGCAATTCCATCGCTATCCTTCTGCCAGATGAGACGGGTTTTCGCCACGTTGCATTGCCATAAGGGTGTCCTACCGAAACGTGAACATTCGTACCTCCTCCCAAGCGAGGTGCAACATCATAAATGGAATAGTTCATGTCTTTATCGATACAAGTCTGCAGACAAAATGGACCGATTATTCCGGGATCGTAATGTTCTTTCGAGGCGGTGATGAATTTCTCACCTAACTCGAATGCTTTCTCCAGTAGTGATTCTCTGATGGTTGCATTATTGTGGCCAACAACAGTCATTTCCGGAATTTGTTGATGAGCGGGCATTGTCATTTGCTGGGGAGCAGGTAATCTAACGTGACCATCTAATGAAGATTCGAATCTCCAATCTACTCCAAGTAACTCTAATTTTGGCATATCATCTTCAAGCGGACTGTAAAAGAAATTTAGATTGAANACTGGTCCNATCACGTATCTTTCGATTCTAGCACCATCAAGACTTTCTTGGTNGATAGTTCCTTCTTTTAGCAANGTTTGGGATTTTTGAGTATATTCTTCGTAAGATGCACAAGTGAAGAAGCCTCTCTCTAATTTCTTTTGAGCGTGATGAAGTTTTACGATAACTAAGCAATCAATATCTTNAGGGTCTTCGATTGCTTCGGGATATGGAAGACCGGCTTTATNTAAAATCCAATAGTAGTCCTGGTCTTCTGTTCTCTCTTCCATCCGCAGCATGTTCCTTGAACCAAACATTGGAACGTGGAATTTATTNTCTACGTCGTCTATGGTCGAATAGGAAGTGAATGAACGGTTTGGAATGTATATGACATTCCTCTTTCGCATTTCCTGTTGCATGCTGGGGTTCATCACATCGTTGAATGAATCCATTACTATCGCTTTGTCTACCATTCCTCTTCTAACTCTTCCAGATACAGTTCTTTGCGTCTTGAAATATTGTGAGTAGGTTTTTTCCCGCCCTTTTTGGCAATATGCTACAGTCGGGAAGCCTTCCTCTATTGCTCCGTCACAAATGTCTAGAGCAGAGTGACTTGCAGTCATACCTACACGCAATTTTAGTCGGTCGTAGTCTTCGATTATGCCAGCAATGTCATCTTTGCCAATCATTCTAGAACCTCCCCTATGCCTCTTAGATACAATCTAGCCTTTTTATTTAATCAAAGCGTTGTAGTTGCATTAGTTCCTCNGTTGATAGTGTGTCACCACTCATCAATTTCGACATTAAGTCTTGAACTTCGCCACGTGCACCTCGTTGTTTCTCACCGGTTGCAGTTCCTTGCATTGCCCTCAGTATATCTTGAATAGAGTGTAAGCATCTTAGTGAGACGATATAGAAGTGGTGAGCTTTATCTGCTTCTTTCTTGGATTTGCGTAATTCNCGATGCGCTTCTTCAGCCAGTTCCCTTTGTCTGTCTACTTCTTTGTTCCACTGCAGCATTAGATCGTGAGCCTCTTGCGCTGCCTGTGCAGCCTTCTGGACCTCAACGTGTGCGGCTTCCTGTTCAACCATCGCCTCTCTGAGTAGACCTCTGGCTTCTTTTAGGTTACCATTTGCATCCTCAGACGCTTGCATTTGTCGAATTTTTGAGCGGATGTCTTTCATCCGCTTCATGACTTTTGTTTCGTTTTTACCAAGGTGCTTTCCCATCTGCATTTCTTGGTCTAGCCTGTCAAATTCTCTCCGAAGCGAGTGTACAGTTACCTTCTTCTCTCTTCTACCCCTTTGGCCTGTATCTTTCTCGTCTTTATCAGAGCGCTCAGAATCTAACATTGATTTTGCTTTCTTCACTTTTTTGTTTGCTTCTGAACGAATGGATTTTTTTTCCCTTACAAGTTCATTCATTTGCTCTCGGATTTCTCGTTGCTGGCGGACATTTTGGATTAATTCACGAACCTCTGCGTTTAGTTCGTTCCTGATTACTGTGTGCTCCTTGGTTCTGGAGTTCCAGTCATCACGTGTACTACGATACTGCGTAGCCTTTTGATTGACTAATTTGCGTTTTTCTTCCAAAGTGTCCTTTAATTCTGCCATTACCATCGCACCCGTTCGCCTTGTACTCCCGTACCTTCAGCGGGTGACCGACTGACCTATCCCATTTGAAGCCTCCCTACGGGAGGAAATCACAAAAATGGAAGAATCGCCTCGCAGGCTCGAGTTAATTTTTGTCTAGCTTTCCCTANATTACTACCTACAGGGCATTGAATCATGATTGAGTGTCCAGTGTGTATTCGTGAAATTACTATGGTTGAATTCTCAGCCACGATCGTCAGCATTTTTTCCGACTGTANATCAAANATCTCACTGAACAGATTCGGCTTAAGATCACTTGATGTACGTTCAATAGTAAAACCCTCCTTATCGAGTAGGGCGGCCGAAGTTATGCACTCGCCATCAACTAACTCAGTGATTACTATATTTCCCACAACAACGCTGAAGCCGTGGCACCTCAATACTATTTGGATTAAATTTGGCCGCGCATTACATATCCAATACCTGCATTGTAATACCCATCTAGTACTGAGACAATCTCCAAACCTCTTCTTTTGTAGAATTCAATTGCAAATTCATTATCTCCTCTAACCTCGAGCTGTATCTCTTGATGTCCGTCTTGGCGAGCCGCTCTTACTAGAGATTCCCAGGCCTGTGAACCGTATCCACTGCCTTTGAAATCGGAATCGATTGCAAAAGCGACGACTCTTACCCTCNTTGAACTAAATTTGTTGGCCCAGAGAAGTCCTCGAATCATTTTATTTGAATCCAGTAAAACTAGATTCCCACCCCATTCAGGGATGGGCAGAGTTCGGACAGATTCTGTAGCATATCTTTCCCCAGTTTGGTCAAGAAATAATTGCTTTATGGTTTCAATTGAGTGCTCTGGCAGAAATCTAGGTATCATGCCGAGATGCCAATTTGCAACCTTATTTTTTGATTCGCTTTGCATTTTTATCAGTCTTTCTTTTTGAGTTGTCCTCTAGAGCCTCTATGGGCTGATAAGTTACCCATCTTTCTCATTCCAGCTTTCTTGGAACTAACCTTTCGAACTCTCTTTGAGCGATTTTNAGTTCCCATGCCTGAGAGTAGNCCNGANATATCACCANGGGTAACTGGGCCAGAATCTTGTTTTTTGTTACCCTTTTTGTTACCTTTTCTGCTGNCCCTAGAGCGATTGCGATTTTGCTCACCGGATTTCTTTCGCAGCCATGCATCGAGTCTCCCAGATTCACGACGAAGTTTGTGCATTTCTCCTCTTCGCTTACGCAAAACTTTCTGTATATTGTGAACTCGTCTGTCATAGGAATTAACCTCTTTTGAGTTTATGTTCTTATCTTTTAACAAAGGCTCGTTTTCGAGTAACTTCGCTGTGGTGTCGTCNTGTTTTGTCTCGTATATTTTTAAACGTTTGATTTCCTCTTTTTGAGTGTTTACAAGTTCTATGAATCTATGGTGTAATTCGCTGGCTTCTCTTGCTTTGCCATGCATTGCTTGTAATTCCATAAACCAAGAGAACTGTTCCTTTTCTTTGTTTAAAGAAGGAACTCTGTGGATATCTAATTCTTCAGTAAGTCGGGAGTACACTTTTGAAAGTTCATCCTCAATCATGTGTATTGGTAATATAACATCTGAATTTATTTGATCTCTTTTCTTCCTNACAGCGTCTATTTCCGAGTTTCTCGATTTTAGACCTGTAATCACAGATTTATGTTCCTTCCTAAGGTCTGCTGTCTCTTCTATTACACCCCTCATTGCCTTAGCCATTCGTAACGTGGATTCTCTTTCACTTTCAAGAGCATCAATTATCCTGTCAACTGCATCCATCTCAGCTCTGGTTTTTTCCAACATATTCTTTACTATGTGATCTGGTTTGTCTCTCAAGTCATGGAATAAATCAAGAGGTTCCATGTCTTTGAGTCTTTCAGGGTTCAATGTCTCGCATATTTCCTTCCAAGTAGAGCCGTTACCAAATAGGAAAGCAGCCCTAATCAATTCGTTCTTAATGTGTAATTCACCCTCTGGCCAAACCACCCTGCTGAGGTCATGTTCGATATCAAATGGGTCTTCGATGGCTAGGTGGTGTTCCCCCATTTTTCCAGGNTTCTCCTTCTCACTGTTAACGATATCAAGNGCGGATGGTGTTTCATTCATCCACCCCTTTTCGTCTCTGGTTAATGGTATCTCGCTCCTAATAGAGATGACATTGTCACCCCAATTCATGGTCGCATAATGTTTGAAAAACAAGTAAATTAGTTCGCTAATATTTTTATCGCTTTTTTCGATATTTTTTGTTTCATTATT
The DNA here is from genome assembly GCA_002720115.1 of Methanobacteriota archaeon. Taxonomy (GTDB): domain Archaea; phylum Thermoplasmatota; class Poseidoniia; order Poseidoniales; family Poseidoniaceae; genus MGIIa-K1. Next base: position 15,325 of record PBGS01000043.1, on the reverse strand, counting down.
TATTGTTATATCGTATTCCTTACCATCTAACTCAATGAGCACCCTATCCTCTCCACTCTGAAGGTTTGGTAAAACACNCTGCTCAAGTAAGTGATTAATTACTAGAATTGACCAAGCGTANGAAGATAGTGTACCGTTAACTGAATCTGAGACATTTCTGTGTAGCGCCCAGTGCTTTATGCAGATACAAATTTCTCTNAATCTATCATCTAGGTTTGAGTATTCAGTTAGCAATCTTGTGTTGTGTATGGCTAATGAATTATTTATTGAGATGTCCACATCTAGACCGCTTCTGGGATCAACAAACTTTACTATCGGTACTTTGGCACGAGAAATGGTTNNAACATTCTCCATACCTTGCCCTCTCAGCATTCCACCGATTCTTTTCAGCACTTTTTTCTGGTTTGCATTTGGTATTTGCAAACAAAGGTCAAAATCTCCTCCTTTTAGTGACAAACCACTTTCCGTCGACCCAAATGCCGACAATTTAGCACCCTCAAACTTAGATGCCACACTCTTTTCTAAATGCTTGAAGAGACTTTCTTTTCTCTTTGAGTCTCCACTATGAACTTTATTTGCTGAAACGATGGAGAGTAACGGCTTATTGAATCCGTTTAATGATTCTTCACTGGGNTCTTGAAGATTTAGATTTCCGGTTAAATGCGCGTGAAGGTACGAGTACTTCTCGATATTTTGTGCGGACAAACCTGTTATTTCACATGGTTTACTCATTCTTCCTCACCTTCCACAGATTTTTTATCAATNGCATCTTTCTTAGCTTTGAGTTCTCTTGCTATCGCCTTTGAGGATTGTCCTCCTTGTCTTACGCGAGTTGCGTCAACAAGTAAGTCCTCAAAGTTGTCATTTTCGACCCGGTCCTTCCAGAAAAGCAATGCTTCATGACTTGAATTAAGCGCGTTTTCTAGTCTTGAGGTTCGTGACTTCGCTCTGGCCCTAGCGTCTTCCCATTTCACAAAGGATTCGTGTTTATCTTCGTTTGATTCAACCAACTCTACCATTGCATCGTGTGCTTTTTGAGCTGAATCTAGAAGTTTTCTTGCTTTGCCCCTTGCATCTTTCATCTCTTTAACTAGGGGTTGTGATGATGTTCTATCCTCAACCCATTCTTCNTGTTCTTTAATCANGGCTTTCATCTCATTAATGAACTTCTCTTCGGTTTTGTGAGTACCCGCACTCGTCTCGAGCTGATTTTCTATTGATTCTAATTTTGCTGAGAGTTTATCCTTTGCCCANTTTGGCTCAGGATTTTTGATACCNCCCTCNNAAATGAGTTGTTCGCGGATTTCATTTGCTCGTTCAAATAGTTCTCGTGCTTCTCTCTGAGCTGTATTTCTNTCACTCTTCAAGTTAGCAACTTTAGCGTTCAACTTGTCACGCTCTTCTCTTGCAGATTTTGCCTTTGGTTCTGCGTTTTGCAGTTCTTCCTTTCGGTTTTCGAGATCTTCGGGAATTATCTCTGCAAGACGCTCTCTGCGATGTAGAATAGCTTGGGCAAGTAGCTTTGGAGACACCGCGAGAAGGTCGTTAGCATCCATTGGAATCACTGCGCCCACCTGCCCTTGTTCAATAAATGCTACTACCCACCCTTAAGGGTGGGTGAATGTCATAACCTGTATCGGACGAGGCCTTCACATGCGAAGAGCCATCTTTGTAGCGTTGTTGCTCTCAGTGGCTCTACTCCCTTCTTTTGGCGCTAGTGGTGGCGTAATTGATTCGGTTACAATCACAGGTAATGGAGACATTGGAGAGGGCCCTATCTCAGTTAACATCTCACTTGTTGGTGTAGGCGGGACATCAACAGCATCTGTGAGTTGGAATGCTAGTTTGGTTAATTCGGATGGCGANTTGATTGATTCAGATTCTGGAAATACACTTGTTGATGATGGTCAATTTAGTTATGTTGAGACAACACTTGCTAACGCTCCAATCGGGATTTCAACCCTGAACGTCTCGATTTCAGGGGATGTTGGTACACCTGGTCAGAACCAATACATCAACTATTCAACAACAATTAATCGACTTAGGCCGATTGATATCTCATTGGGGCAACCGATAGTCAACCCAGTTGATGAATCTGGTAATAGTACTGGTAATTTAACCATAAATGATGGAGATTTTGTCTCGATTGAAGTGCCAGTAATCAATTCGGGGGATATCGATTGGAATGGTTCTCTTGATTTGTCTGTTGATTCGATTACACTTCCATCCAGTGATGTAAATATCTCCGGAGACTCTACAATCATTGTAGAATTCCTGCACGGGNATGTTACTGAGGGTCTACATTACCTAAATGCGACGTTAAATGGTCCATCCGATTCAGATTCAAGTGACGATTCTTATTCGGACAGTTTTGTAGTCGCACCGCCTCCTTTACCTTTGGTTGAATTAGAATTACACAGGTTAGTCGAACCAGCCCCTGGAGCCTTAACCGAATGGATTCTGTATGCTAATAATAGCGGAGAATCGAGCTTCAATGGAACATTGGTTTGCACTCACACAGGTGAGCATATANTTTCAACGAATGCGTCTGTTAGCCCGGGCGAGTCTTCTGAATTTAATGTCTCAATGATTTCCAAACCAGGGGAGATCACATGCACTACTGANGGTGCAAGAACTAGTTTAACGATTGATGCAAGGGACCTAATTGAAATGACTTCAGCCATATTCATGGGTGCTGGACACACAACTCCATCNCTGCTTGGCGGGCCTTGGCATGTAGGAGACGACATAAAACTCTCACTTCTTGTAAGAAATGAAGGTGACGCATTTGGTAGTGCAAATTTACGAATCATTGTCCAGGAGTTAACACAAAATGGACCAACAATAAGTCTAGAAGATGGTAAGGCGGGAGAATTANCCCATGAGTTCTCATTAAATTCGCCCGGCGATCATGTAGTGAACTGGTCTGTAGTTAGCCAGGATGGAGTAATCGATTCAAATCTTAGCGGAAGCATCATCATTCCGGTCAAGGATTCTCAGGTTCTGCTGATGGAGATTGAAGATGTTGCTATANAGGATGNAGGGGTCGAAATATCTTGGTCAATAAATCTCACAGAAGGAAGGGAAAGAGCCGTCTCATTGAGTTTTGGCTCGATTCTTGATGGACTTAAGGGTGAGGAAATAAGTGAAGAAAGAATTCTACTGCCCGGTACATCATATGGAACAACGAACATAGGTTTTCAAAAAGGGCAGGAAGTTTTTGCTGAAATTAGTGTAAGCGATTGGACAATAGGCTTCGGTTCATTTATGGATGATTTTGCACAGATGCCTGATTTTTCAGTAAATCCCCAAGTTACAGTAAATCCATCTACGACACCAAAGGTACCAGAAGCTGGTTCTAAGGTAAACGTGTACTATACACTAAACAATTTAGCTAGCGGTGAGGTTCCGCAAGGGCAAGTTGTTGCAACCGATGGAAATGGAGTAGTCTTAGCTACCAAAACAGTCCAAGCATTCTCAACAAGTTCACTTGATTCAGATATTGTTGTTGACTGGCCAGATGGAGATAATGTCAAAATCAGAATAACTTGGCATGTTGATGGAAAATCTGTAAGTGATGAAGTAAGAGTAAATTCAAAACCANTTGAAATAGAANANGATAGTTTTGCTATCCCGTGGGGTGGAATTCTTGGAGGTTTGGCTCTCGGTATGGTTATTATATTCGCCGTTAGAATAAAGAATTCACCTACAAAGAAAAATAAATCCGTGTTTAGTAAAAATAAAGTAAACAAGAAATCAAAAGATGAAAAAATCGAAGTATCTTGTCCNCAATGNGAACGCAGGCTTAGAATTCCTAGTACTTACACAGGGGCAGTGAGGTGTCCCGAATGCGATAGTAAGTTCGATGTTGAAGAAAATATGGGGGCTAATTCTGAAAAACAAATTGAAGATGCAAGGGGAGAGAAACCAATCTCATCCGATATTTTGTGGGCAGATTCTGACAATGATATACTAGCGTGCCCCAAGTGTTCTCGTAAGCTAAAAGTTCCCTATGATAGGAGACCAGCAAAGGCCAGATGCCCAGCTTGTGANATAGTTTTTGAAGCACGAAAAAATAACAAAGGTTGAATACAGAACCATCAACAGGTGATGTCATGGGAGCAGGCCATTTCCAAGAGTATGAGGAGATGTATCTCAAGACCTTGTACCATGAACACGAAAAAGTTCCTGGAAGGAGAGTCAGAAACAGTGAGCTTGCCGAATATCTAGATGTATCTCCGGCATCTGCTACCGAGATGGTCCAAAGATTGGCGAAAAATGGTTTTGTGGAATATGTTCCATACAAAGGAGTATTGCTCACTGGTAAAGGCCTTGAATTGGGTAAAATGATGAAGAGAAGACACCGTCTCGCNGAAGTTTTGCTCAATATCTTGCCATTTGAAGGAGATATTCACGAGACAGCATGTCGATTGGAACATGCATTTAATGACGATTTAGAGGTATGTATTTCCCTCTTATTAGGTAACCCAGATTCCGATCCTTCAGGTAGCNTAATTCCTTCAGCAAGTGACAAAATTGCTGAGAGAATAACAAGAACCCCAACAGTTAGTATTCTCAAGAATTTACACGAATCAAAATCGGGGGAAATAACACTGATTTTGACAACAGCAGATACTAGAAACGTATTACTCGATTCAGGTTTGAAAATNGGAGATGTTTTTGAAAAGACAGAATCCGGATACTCGTGCAATGGAAACCCTGTAGAAATCTCAGACGATTTGGCTAGTAGAATTGTTTTGAGGTTGATATCTTGAGTGATGAACTTGTACAATTGCGGTCACGTGAAGAAAAATTCCATGGAATTGACAGCCAGTTTCTAACTGAAGGACTAAGATTAGTACTATTGCTACCATCATTTGCATTACTGTCGTTTTTTGGTGCTTGGGCATACAAAGGTCAGAGCCCCTCATGGTGGCTCGATAATATCGAACCGACTGTAGGATTTGACCTATCTACAGCCTTTGCATTGATTTCGACGACTATCTTGTTTGGTTTTTGCGGTGGTTTATACTTGCATAGATATAGGGTTAAGCTGACAAGAGTCGTATTTCGCTCTGAAGTAGACAAAGCGGCTGAATCACACAGGCCCGTCACAAGCATGCATGGTTTCGCCTCAGTAGATGGCTTGATTTCACGAACCATGGCAAGTCACACTACGGCTCTAGGGATGGCAATAACCGCTACAATCATTTCCCTTGTTGTTGCTTACCTCGATTCAGATTCAGAAATTGGTGAAAGAGGATTATTGGCTAGTGCATCTTTAGTNACGATGGCTATAGGACAACATCTATCCACAAAAAACCGCAAGTTCAACATGGTAACTGATGATGGGTTGTTATCCGCTTACACGCCACCAATTCATCCCTCAACACTAGACATGGCGTATAATGAAATGCTAAGGAACTTAATGGATCCTCTCCTGAGGAGTAAATTTGATGATTTTTTACATGATTTCGATTCTCTGACAAGAAAGGGCATAGATAGAGAATATGGTCGGGAAAAATTCCTGATGCTAATGCATCGAAGATTCAAAGGCGGTATCGATAGAAACACAACTAGCATCGAGTTGTCAGAAATACTAACTGACAANGGTGTAAAATCNATACTTGAGCATGAAATATTCAAGGANGAGCTCTGGGATTCCTTATTTGCAATATCAAGCAAGAACAACCCTGCTTTCTATAGATTAATCGAAAGGCTGGAACAAGACCTATCGATTGGGAAAAAAACCGATATGGACGGCTTGCTATTCGACGTTGATTTGGAAAATGTAGTGACTGAAAAAGCTAACCTATTCTGTTACATACACAATCTAAGCAAAGAAACAAGACAGGTAGTTCTAAGAGTTCANTCTCCAGATTTTCGCCCGCATGACCTCGCTCTGAGATACAATCTNGAACCCGGAGAGAAATCTTGGTGGTCAGAAGAGGTAGTCCCAGTATCCTCCAAGGGCGATGATGACATAATAGGCCGAATGTCAGGACTGCTAAGGGATGGAACAATCGCTTGGCAGACCCTCCTTCCAGAAAGAACAGGGGAGGCCAGTGTCTCAGTTCGGCTAGAAAACACAATTGGAGACCTTCTGGTGGGTCGACAAATAAACGTCAGAGTTCAACCTGAATTCTTTAGTTGGCTAAGGAANACTAGNTCGATTACTTCATACCTTGTGGGNGGTATTGGTCTAGTNGGNGCNGTAATCTTCCAATTAATGGCAGTTTTAGCATCGGCGTGACCTACTAAATCGGTCGCAGCATTGAAAACGCCGATGCCATCGCANTGACCATGACCGTGCCGAAAGATGAGAATACTCGTCAGGATGCCGAATTGCGTGACCACTTGCACCAAATGGAGGCAAGAGTTCGTAAATTGAGAGATTCAAGAAACAATCACAATGATCAGGCCAAGCGATTTGCTGAGCAAAGAAATACAATTCAAGATCAATACAAAGAGCACAGAGAAAAATTAGACCTATCTGTGGCAGAAGTAAAAGCAATCCGTGCTGAACAAAATTTNCACAAGACACGCAGGGATGCAATTCAATCGCAAATTAGAGATCTCATTGGCCAAGCAAAGGCGCAACGTGGTGATAAAAATGAGAAGAAATCAGCATCATTTGAATTCAACAAACTTTCCAGCGAAGTGGATAACATGGAGAAAACATACGAAACTCGTGGTGGAATGTCTGCTAAGAAAGAAAAAGAAACAATGGATAAAATCAAAAATATGCGTCGAAGGATGAAAGAACTTGAACCCGAGGTTCAAGAATTACAGCTCATAAAGGTCGACCTTTCGAACAGGGACGAAGCAATTGCGCAATTAAAGGCTGAGGCAGATGCGGCTCACAAGGATTTCGTAGAGTGTCTTGAACGAGCGAAGGGTATGAGCAAGGAACTTGACGATTTGTTCGCTCATAGGGATTTCCTGAAAAGCGAGGGAGATAGGTTCCACAAAGAGTTCCTTGCATGTCGAGCCAAGGCGGATGAAGTTCACTCTAAAATATCTGAACTCATCAAAGAAGTTAACGAAGCAAAAGACAAACTGAAGATTGCCCGTGAGGAGCGAGAGTCATGGATAACAGACCATAACACTGCCGTTTCCAATGAGATGAAAACAGGGGCAGAAGATGAAAAAGTTGCAGATTCAATGGTTGAGCACCTATTAAGTTCTGGAAGCCTAACATTCGGCGGAACAATGTCTGGTGATAGAGCAGGTCTAGATTCTAAGAAAGGTCGCTCGAAGAAAAAGAAAAATATGCGCAGAATAGACATGACTGCATCTCGCAAAAGGAAGTGAAAATTTGCTTGGAATCATCATGGCCGGCGGCCGTGGTACGAGGTTAATGCCGCTNACGAAGAATNNACCAAAACCAATGGTAGAAGTTCTAGGTCGTCCCGTTATTGATTATGTCAAAGATGCTATGGTTTCAGCTGGTTTGTCAGAAATTATTGTCACAACCGGTTACCAGGGCGACCAATTAGTATCTCATGTTGACACATGGGAAATCAGCAGTAGAGTAAATCAGGAGAATACTCCAATGGGCACAGCCGGCAGTGTANGGCTATTATCAGGGGAACTTGACGAAACCTTTGTAGTAGGTTCGGGAGANTCAGTNGCTTCNTTTGACATACAAGATTTAGTATCTGCACACCGCAAGTCCGGTGCTAAAGTTACCATGGCACTATGGAAGGTAGAAGATCCAACAGAGTTCGGTATTGTAGGTCTCTCAAATCACCAAGGAGGGCAAATTGATTCTTCACTCAAAGAGGGTTATATCACTAAATTCAAGGAAAAACCCGAGGCATCAGAAGCATTTTCAAATCTAATAAACGCAGGATTGTATGTGATTGAGCCAGAAGTTATGGATTTAGTTCCAGAGGGAGAAAAATATGATTTTTCCAAACAATTGTTTCCAGAGATTCTCTCAAGAGGATGGCCAATGTATGCAAAGACTGTCAATGGAATTTGGTTCGATGTAGGCCACCCATTTGAGTTGCATAAAGCACAGATGGCTTTGATTGAGAAAAGGAACGAGTTACCTTTTCCAATGCCACCTGGGGAAGTTTTGCCTGATGGCTCCTTCATTAGCGAATCAGCATCTGTGAGTGGACATATCTCACGGTCAATCATTTTTAGTGGAGCATCTGTTAATGGTGCTGTAGTCAATTCAGTAGTTATGTCAAATTCAAGAATAAATGGTGTTTCTGAATCATCTGTGGTCGGTGAAGGATCTGTAATTGATTCAAGAATACTCAGATGTGTAATAGGAAACAATAAACATATCATAATAGATTTAGAGGATGATAAACGCTGAACTGTGTTCACGTTGGTGTCATGTTCTTATACCAATGTCATTGGGGTTGATTTATGACCAACCAAGGTAGACGTACCCCCACTAGGAGTTACGACAGATCTTGGAGTGAAATCGAGGATATGCTTGAGAAGGCAATCGCAAGAAGAGATCAATGGAAGAAATGGTTTGATCAGTGCAGTAAAGATGGTGACAGAGACGGTATGAAGGAGGCTGCTCGAAATCACAAAGCTCTTGATGGTGTAGTTAAAACTCTAAGATGGACCCTTGGCGAGGAGGGTGTAGACCATCCACTTGATTGAAAATAATCATGACTGATGACCAATAGAGGCTTGATTATGGGAATACATCATGTTTCATGGCAATCAACAGCAAGCGGCATTGAAAATGAGTACATTCATGCCGCAGCTCTATCTTCTTTGGTTGGTGATGATGAGGCTGTTTCAATTGAAAGAATGAATTCATATCATGGGTCTCCAATTCATCTTGTCACTGCAGAACTTAGCAAGAAAGGAAAGGCTACGAAGTCATTGGCTAGATTAGGCAAGGAAGTACTTGAGTCGATTAAATCCGAAATCAGCACAAGATTAGATGAGAACAACGTCCTACACATCAGGCTTGATTTGATTAATCTAATCGCCGGTAAAATTGAATTAACAATACCTGGAGAGCGACCGACAGTAAAAGGTAAAGCAAAGTTGGAGGTATATCCTGGCAACGATTCAATCACAGTCGCAATTTCAACATTAGATGATGCAATAAACGCTACACTGAATTAGGTTGCCCTAAAAATTCTAGGCCTTTAGCAAGGCATTATATCTTATAACTACAAGCCAAAAATGGTTGGTGTAGTTTAATGGCTCATGTAGTAACATCTGGATGTGTAGATCATAAGTATCAGGAATGTGTAGCAGTTTGCCCTGTTGAGGCTTTTAGGGAAGCAGAGACTTATCTCGTTATAGACCCTGACGAATGTATAGATTGTGGTGCGTGCGTATCTGAGTGTCCTGTTGATGCAATTTTCGCAGACACAGAAGTTCCTGACGAAGAAGAATTATGGATTGACAGAAATGAAGAAGAATCACAAGATGCAGAAATAGCTACTGGAGAGACACCAGTTCTTGGTGATTAAATCCACGCAATATAACATATCTTCATGAATGAAGTGGTGCACGCTTGGGTCGATGGCAATGAATACCAGTAGTAATGGCAAATCTCTACGTCACTCTGACGACCTAATCAAGCGTGGCTTTGCCTCAATGTTACAAGGAGGTGTCATAATGGATGTCGTTACTCCAGACCAAGCAGCTGTCGCAGAAAATGCCGGAGCAGTTTCGGTAATGGCACTAGAGAGAGTTCCTGCGGACATCAGGAAAGCTGGTGGTGTCGCAAGAACCTCCCATCCAGACATGATTAAGGGAATAATCGATTGCACCTCAATCCCAGTAATGGCCAAATCGAGAATAGGCCATGACGGTGAAACACAAGTTTTGCAAGCATTGGGCGTTGACATGGTTGATGAATCAGAAGTATTGACCCCCGCCGACCCCTATTTCCACATAAACAAAAAAGCACATGATATTCCATTCGTTTGCGGTGCTACAGGTCTCGGTGAAGCCGTAAGGCGTATCTATGAAGGCGCGGCCATGATAAGAACAAAAGGCGAAGCTGGAACCGGCAACGTCGTTGCTGCGGTAACACACGCCAGACTTATAGACCAAGAAATCAGACAAGTACAAACCCTAAATGACGAAGGTCTTGATGACGCTGCAAATTTGATAATGAACCGCTACAGAGTTCTCGCAGAATCCAGCGATTTGCCTGGTACATCCAACATTACACCGTTTGGAGCCATAGATGACGAGATGCATGGTAGCATAAGGGATATTCTGGTCGAAGTTGCTGACCTTGGAAGACTTCCTGTAGTCACCTTCTGTGCAGGTGGTATAGCAACACCAGCCGATGCTTCATTAATGATGCAAATGGGTGTCGATGGTATATTCGTCGGTTCTGGGATATTCAAAGCTGAAGACCCTCCAACGATGGCGGATGCAATCGTCCTAGCAACAGCACATTACGACGACCCCGAAAAGGTTGCAGAAGCAATGAGCATGATGGATGGAGCACCGATGCGCGGAGATGAATTGGAAACCCTAGAAGTTAGACTAGCCGACCGTGGCTGGTGATTTTTAGTACGTAATAGAAAAATTACTCATCTATTGGCTTCATATACAGCGTGCTGGTCGCATGGCTGCAAGTGGGGTAGCCCCCGCAAACTGAGAGTTGATTCTAATGGCCAAGAAGATGAGTGCAAAAGCACGTGCAGCAGCACGAAAGCAGCGTGACAAGTGGAAAAATAAACGATGGTTCACAATCCGTGCACCTCGCCATCCATGGAACTTTAAGAAAATTGGAGAAACTCTCGGTGAGACCGATGAACACATAATGGGCCGTGTCTATGAAATGACACAGCAGGAATTTAGCGGTGATTTCACTAAAATGCATGTTATTCTAAGATTTAGAGTAACAGATATCGTTGGTCAAGACGCTTTGACTACATTTGTTGGGCATGCACACCAGTCAGATCACACAAGACGTCAAATTCGAAGATATCGCGGAAAAATCGATGATGTTGTAGACGTCGTGACCACGGATGGTTTCTTGGTTAGGATGAAGCCATTGATGATTACTGAGCGTCGTTGTCAAACCTCTGTGAAACAGGCCATGCGTGCCAAATCTGCAGATGTAATCCGCTCTTTCTCTGCCAAATCCACTTATGCAAAACTGCAAGAAGCAATGTTGGGAGGAGATTTAGAAACCGACATTAGAAATGCGGTTAAGTCAATATACCCATGTCGCAATGTAGTTATTCGTAAAAGTCAGCTATTACAGACTGGTGTGGTTACAGAAAAGGGTCCTACATTAGATGAAATCCACGCTGAGGAAGCTCGCATGGATGCTGAAATTAAAGCCAAGAAAGCCGCAGCACTGGCTGCCGCTGAAGACGATTCCGCAGAAGAGTCAGGTCTACTAGCTGCTGCAGAAGCCATGGAATCCATAGCTGAAAAGGAAGAAGTTGTTGAGGCACCTTCTGAAGAAGATGGAGAAACTGGTGTAGCTGTAGCACCAGAAGAGAAGGCAGAAGAGCCGGTTGAGGAAAAGCCAGCAGAAACAGAATCTTCTTTGATGAAACTGAAGAAAGACGAACTTGTAGAAAGGGCTAAGTCGGCCGGAGTAGCAACCTCCGGAACAAAAGCGGACATTGTTGCACGTCTCTTAGAGTGAGTTGAGCTAGATGCGCCTAGGTCTCATAGGCGGCACGGCTATGACCAGCCTTGCGACTAGTGAGATTGAGTTTACTCGTATAGATAGCATAACTGTCGAGACAAAGTACGGGGATGTACCGCTCCTCTGCGTGAAAAATGGCTCAGACGAGTTAATATTTTTAGAGAGGCACCATGGTAAAGGTACAACACCACCACACGCAATAAACCATCATGCTAACATCTCTGCACTAGCAGATGCTGGTGTGGAGGCCATTCTCGCTATATGTTCAGTTGGAACGATACCTCAAGACTTCCCCCCTGGTTCAGTTGGATATGCTGAGCAATACATTGATTTTACAGGTGTAGAGGTCACTTTTTCAGATAAAGAAGCCAAATTTACATCGATGACAAGTCCATTTGATGAAGATATGAATCTCAAATTGGATTCAGTTCTTAGTAGAATACAACCAGGGCTAACCCTTGGCAGAACATACTGGTTAGCTCATGGCCCGCACTTTGAAACAAAGTCGGAAATAGATGCAATAGAAAAACTAGGAGGAGAGGTCGTTGGCATGACAATGCCTAGAGAGTGCAAATTAGCATCAGAACTTCAAATCCCCTTCGCTGCAATACTTGTATCGAGTAATTGGGCAGCAGGTAGGGAACCTGGTGATTCAAGCAAAGACCTCAACCATGAGGAGGTTTCTTCCAAGGCTGAATCAAAACTAGGACCAGTTATTGAATGTATCAAAGTATTCACGCAATAACTAACATTCGAGTGTCCTACCCATGTGCATGGGACGTAATGTTGAGGATTGGCTTTCCAGTAAGGAATCAGACGAATGGAGTATTATGATGAGAAAGGTTGCAGCTTTCCATCATAAGCATGACTTCGCTGGAAATAACGGTCACGATATGGGTTACAGAATTGCTCTTACCGTGGAAGAATTAGGTGAATTAGCAGCCGCAGTAACTAAGGGTAAGCCTATCGAAGAATGTGCAGAGGAGATGGCTGATGTATTGATTCTGTTGATGGGTCATTCGTTAGCAATGAAAATAGATCTGAAAAGAGCGTTCGAGCATAAATACGAGAAAATCATGAAACGACCGGCAATAAGAGGTCGTTTAGGTATACGTGTCACAGAGTACGGTTCTGAGGAAATAGAATAATCACAATCAATTGAAGGTTGCAATTACGCCCTCAATCCATTCCTCTGCTTCATCTTCGTAATCCACATCACAGTCGATTCTGTCATAAATTCGAGTTCCGCCTTTCTCTTCGAGTATTCTATCCCACTCTTTTCCAGCTTCGCAGAATAAATCGAATGCAGTGTCACCAAGTGCTAATACTGCGAATTTCATATTCTGTAGTTCATCGTCTCCTAGTTCTTCAACATGGTCCCACAAATCTATTGCGTTGTCAGGTTGCTCGCCGTCACCCCAAGTGCTGCAAACTATCAACAAATTTTCTATGTCTGAAAATTCAGCACTATCAATTTCATCCATGCCGAAATTAGTACATTCTAATCCAGCGTCTTCTCCTGCTTTGCAAATGTCCATTGCTAGTAATTCCGAGTTACCAGTTTCGGTGCCGTAGAGTACAGTAATCTTCGTCATTGTGACCAGTCCGTGGCAGTCATCGGTAGTATATCAATTTAGGGAGACCTAAAAAATAACATTTTTATCAAGTGGTAATTTGTCGTTTAAATATGGCTTATTGTGTTGAAATTACAAAGGCAGGTTCTCCCTCTGCGTTGAGTATAAAAGAGATTGAAATACCGTCACCAGGAAATGATGAAATTTGCATTAACGTACATTACGCTGGAATCAATTTTGCAGATATTTTGATGAGGTTGGGTTTATACAATCCCAGGCCACCTTATCCATTCACGCCTGGGTATGAAGTAAGTGGTGTAGTTCATTCCATTGGAAGTGATGTTACTGAATTTAAGGTAGGTCAAAGAGTAGTTGCTGCCATGCCCACTGGGGGACAATGCAGTCATGTTGCTGTCAAAGTATCTCGAGTAATCTCGATACCCGATGAAATGAGTTTAGATGAAGCTGCTGCTATTCCTGTTACATACCTAACGGCACACCACATGCTACACCATCTTGGACATCTAGAACAAGGAGAGTCAGTGCTTATCCATGGAGGTGCTGGCGGGGTAGGCACCGCGGCACTACAATTATGTCAATGGGCAGGAATTGAACATGTTTGGGCAACAGCATCAGGGCATAAGTCAAACATAATCGAATCATTTGGTGGGATACCGATTGATAGACATAATCAGGATTTTAGAAAAATTGTCAAAGAAGCAACCGATGGAAGAGGTGTTGACCATATCCTCGATCCAATTGGTGGAGATAATTTAGCTAAAAGTTTGAGTTGCCTTGCCGAGGGTGGTAAGCTGTACACATATGGTCTCTCTTCTGCAGCACCGACATCGAAACGCTCATTGATCAAGGCCTTCTTTGCTCTAAGGAAAACACCGAAATTCGATCCACTGAGATTGATGATGAGAAATCGCGGTGTTTTTGGTGTTCACATGGGCACATGGAAAGATGAAAAAGCAATAGCTGAACAACTACACAGAATTTTAGAAGGTGTAAAAGAGGGACACCTCAAACCAGTGATAGATTCAGTTTTTGATGCTAAGGACGTTGCTAAAGCACATCAACACATCCACGATGCCAAAAACATTGGCAAGGTATTACTCCGTTTCACAAATTGAATTTTGGGTCTGAACTTTTTCAATTCAAAACTGGACTTGAACAGCTTCCCTCTGGACTGGATCGGTTACCTCGAACAAGTCTCTACGAATTGCACCCTTCATACCTGCAACAATACTTGTTGGAATCATCTGTATTGCAGCATTCCAATTTGTAGCGCTAGCGTTGAAAAATTCTCTTCTATCGCTGATTTGGTTTTCTATAGCCACAATATCTTTTTGTAGGCTGACGAATGATGTATTCGCTTTTAGATCGGGGTATTGCTCTGCAACCATGTTTATTCTCGGCATTAAGGAAGCAATAGTACCTTCTGCTGCACCAAGACCCTTTACGTCGCCTTGAGCGAGACAGCCCGCAGCAGTCTGGCGAGCGAGTGCAAATTGTTCAAAAATTTCTTTTTCATGGGTTGCATATCCCTTTACCGTGTTTACCAAATTTGGTATCATGTCATACCGTTGCTTCAACAGTGTGTCTATGTCTGCCCAAGACTTGTTTACATTCTCTTCAAGTCTTACTAGTCTATTCCACGTGCTGATGAACCATATCAGGAGTATTATGACGATTACTCCGGCTATTAACCCAATAACTAGAACTGCGCTCATACTTCATCCTCGTGAGACTGCTACTTGAAACCTTCTTGTGATATTTTAAAATGTAGTGTTGAGAATTTTTGAAATCCGTACTTTAATTAAGTACTCTGATTAAGTAATATTGTTATGAATAGTTTTGAGAACGGCTTGGTGAGTTTGAGTTTGGTTAGTATTTTGATACTTTCAAGCATTACAATTGTTCTCTTGGATGAAAGAAAAAGTGGTCATGATGTAGTATATGTTTACATCGAGGATGATTTAAATTTAGATGAATCTGATAGTTATGAATCACTAAGTAGAGGCGAAGTTGCAAGAGTAGCTTCTTTCAACATTAAGGTGTTTGGTGACAAAAAAATGAGCAATGAAACCATTGTTAACGAGTTGGTTGAAATTTTCTACAATTATGATTT
>PBGS01000042.1 GCA_002720115.1 Methanobacteriota archaeon | reverse complement strand
TGATGGCGGCCCCACCGCGATTCGAACACGGGTTCGTGGCTCCGCAAGCCACTGTGATATCCAGGCTACACTATGGGGCCAGTGCATCTTCGGCGACCTACCCTCCCCATTTAAGCGCAACGGGAGTCAAATACGCCACTCAAATTGGGCCCACTGGTTTTTCTTTGCTATCGATTTGAGCCGTCCTTCGGCATTAACGGCAACTGGATTGCCTGTTATTGACATAAAGTATGAATCAGCGTGGGTGTTACCATAGCCCCAACACTCAGCCAAATCATGGCCTACACTTGCTGCATCAGCCTCTACGATCGGAACCTTGCCCTTCCTTCTAGGAACACTCCATCCTCTCTCAGATCCGCTCATGATGCCAGTCATGTTTTTTGGACCGCACCCATAGACTGCGTCCATACCAAGATAGTCTGCCATTGCTTGCGCCATGGGCATTACTGTTGCAGTAATCAAGACTAACCGGTGGCCTCGTTGTCGGTGCCAATCTAGCCTCTCGACCGCGTCTAATGTTACACGTTTAGACAATTTAGTTTCGACTAACTCCGCTGAATAATTGCGCAGAACTTCCCAATTACATAGAGCAAGATGTCCTCGATTTCTTGCAGCATCATATACTGACCTGCCACGTAATATGTTTCCAATAAAGCCTAGGGACCACATCACTGCTCCGAGCGGAATCCTCCATGGTCTGCGCTTCGAAAGTAGTGCTGTTAGGCTTTTTTCACTAGATGCGTCTAAAAGGGTGCCGTCTAAATCGAAATAGGCAGTTACCCCACTCATGGTTGATTGGCGGCGAGGGCCATCTTTGAGACTGTCGATTATTCTGAGTCCTCGGGCCCGTAAACACGACGACCCGCAGAATGGTCTTGCCACCAAGTAAGATGCGAATGTAGGTGGCGTGGGATGAAAAAGCCAACTTTGCGAGGAGTCAATCCGTGGTTCTTCAGTTTTTTATCATGACTCAAATGGGCAACTATTGACTGAGCACTACAGCCAGGATTTGCAAAAACAAATCGTTTGATTTCATCCTTGAGTCGCCTTAATCTCGCTAGCTTTTGTGTGCCTTTACCTTTTGTTGGGGGGGACATAAATCGAAAATCTCATTCAACCCATATCAAAGAGTAGGTCAGATACCCATAGGTCCCAAACAATGCGAGAGGTTTTCAATTACCGGCCTATCGGGATAACTGGTCACAATGGTAGATTCCGTTGAAATTAAGAGAGTCGGAATCAAAAATCTGCTCTCGATAGACGTCGAAGTGTGGATGAACCACCCTGATGATATGGACTTCAAACCACGTACTAGCATAACTGGGAGCAAATTCACAATATTATCTGCATCAACAGGAAAGGATTTGGCAAGTATTGAATTAGATGCCGAACAATTGGAAACCGCTGAAAGAGATAGGCAAGTGGAATTGAAAATTAAATTTGGAGTTCACGGAATGCACGGAAAATTAAACAATATTCATCCAATAATCGCAGACGGAAAAGCCAAAAAATTAGCAAACGCAAACTGGAAAACTGTTCAGCCAATCCAATTTAATTGAATCATTCATAAGCGACTTCGCTCAATATTGGTGTTAACACTGTTATTACTATTGTCAGAGTCCAATCATTCCCACCATCGGGGTCCGGAGCACCGGGTATGATAGAATCCGGATCTGCGTTCTGTGCTACAACAGTCCAAACCCATTCACCCTGGCCAAATCTTGCACCCGGTTCGTTAAGTAAAGACCTGAGTAAGTCCTCGGGATTATCTGAATCGTAGACTCCCTCCTCTGGGGCTGGATTCAATTTACTGTCGTTAAGCTCAGCGGTAGTCGATTCATTTCTCGTCAAGTTTCCTGGAGAGGTTTGTGCGCTTCTTCTGTATGCATCATCATCTATTTTTACTGAGAGAGTAAAATTATCTGGAGGCAAAACCAAATCTTGGTCCAATTCTAAAATAGCCTCGTAAAACATTATTCTTGCACCCTCGCCTGGGGTCATATTATCGGACCATGTATCGCCTTGGGCTAGATATTCATCATAATTCCACTCTAACGTATTTTGAACCCATGATACCTTGTATTTCCTAGTTAAGACGTCGATAGTAAATGGCTCAACAACGATACCTCCTTGTCCATCGTCTACGGTCAACGAACCCAGTACAGTTCCGCTATTCTCGGTCGGCAAATACACGCTTTTTTCGGTAGAATCGACGTCGTTTCTTGTATCTCCGTCTCCGTCAGTATCCTCAAGGAAATTGAGGTCCCAACTAAATTTCAGTGGGCCCCCTTCAGGGTCAACTGTTCTTGATGCATCCAAGAGGACTATATCCCCACTACGAACAACATCCGGAATTGAAAGGTTGATTTGCGGAGCACCATTAACGCGCACTAATACTGTTGCCGAGTCAGTTCCACCGCCATCATTTGAGACTGTCAACTTTACATTGAATTGACCTGCTTTTAGAAATTGATGAGATGTAAAACCAGATATTGTCGTTGCTTTTGTTCCATCGCCAAAGTCCCACGTATATTCCGTGATTACTCCCTCAATCGCATCTGACCCTCTGGCGTCGAACGTGACCTCTTCTCCCTGCTGTATCGCTGTCGGAGTTGCCGTTAATGCAGCCCGGGGATCGGTTGCTGCCGAATCCAGTACAGAAGTACATCCAGCAAGCAGTTGTGCCAGCAAAAGGGCGCATACGAAAACCGTCCTTTTACTGTCCATAAACCCCGCTAGAGCGCTTATTATCTAACTATGTCCCTAAAATGGTCAGTTTTTATCGGTTTCAAAACGAACTTCGGATGGTAGGTCGCCAATAATTTCTGCACCTTCAAGCAAGTCTTCATATTCTGAAACCTCGACTGTATTCAAATCATAATTTGAATCCATTTCATCTTTCAATAGGTCAGCCGCTTTAACATCTCCTGTATCATATTCAGGAGTTGCATCAACTAAATCAACCCGCTCGACCTCTTCATCCTCAGACTCAAAAACAGAAATCGCTTCTTCAAGTAATGAGTCTTTGTCTAATTCTGGTAGTTCAATGACAGCTTCTATTTCATGTTCTTGTGTTTGCTCAGGCTTTTTCTTGAACCAATCACGCAAACCCATGGTCACCTCTGTGCACATAAATGAAATAGAAATTTTGTAGTGATGTTCATTTGTATCGGCCTCTAGGGCCTAGCATGGTCGACGTTTTACAAGGTCACAGGGTGTTAGCGTTCGATCTAGAAACCACAGGGATTTCTACCAATAGCGACAAAATCGTGCAGATAGCTCTTGTCGGTGCTGATGCGGATGGTACACCTGTTCATTATGAAGTTTTGATTAATCCTCAAAGACCCATTCCCCATGGAGCCTCTAACGTACATGGTATATACGACGTCGATGTTCGAGATAAGCCAAGTTTCAGCAATTATGCACAAGAAATTATTGAGCTGATGAAAGATTCAGTGGTTGTAGGGCACAATGCTAGGAAGTTTGACATGCCCCTACTTGAAAATGAATTTTACCGCTGTGGAATTTCTCCTCCAAGGCCTCTCGTAATTCTAGATACTTTGGAAATCGTCCGAAGACTGAGACTACCTAGACCACATAATCTAGGTTCTTTGTGCGCCAGGCATGGAATTGACCTCTCGAATGCTCATGATGCGGCGGCGGATGCAGCGGCTAGCTTGTTGCTGTTGTGGAAACTTATCCGAGACCATCCATCCAGCTTTAGACGGTCATTGGAAGAAATCGAACAGTGGTTAATCACTGGTGATGCAAGAAAAGATGAAAGTGAACTTGGACGATCTTTGTCAGATTTGGATTCTTTAGATGAAGGCGGAAGGATAAGAGTTGACAATGGCAATTACATTATTGCATTCGGACGTCACCGAGGAAAAGACATAACATCTATCGAGAAAGAAGACCCTCGATATATTGATTGGTTATTGTCCCCAAAAGGATTGGAAGACGAATCTGCAAAAGAAACTCTTAGAAAATTTATTTCAAACATCAGGAATGGGTGACCATGGCAAAACATCGCACCAATGTCCCACTCGCCAAATGTTTCTGTTTGTCATTGCACTGCCGATGAAAATAGGACCCTGGTGGCCTTTTGAAAGCAATTCTTGCAATGCCTCTTTACCCCGGCCATCAAAATTTATTGGCACTTGTATGCCAGTAGGCATTGCCCTACCCGCAGTATTTGCAGGCTCACAAATTTCAGCAACTCCTGACCCGTTTGAGTGGTCAAAATGGTGCAACAATATCACAGAATCGGAAAAATCTTCTGTCCCAAGTGTCCCGTTTTCTAAACGCCAGTTCCACCAATGTGGACACCACGCCTTCCAGTCACAAAAACCTCCACACGAGGATTCTCCTGGCGTTGCAGTGAGGGGAATATCACTAGGTTTAGTTGCCTCCCAAGCTTTCAATGCGTCTTCCATCACTGAGGCTCCTTGTGCTGTATACCTAGTGGCGTTTTCTGTGTACCATCCCTCGGTTTTGACCGGAGGTGCGTTGGGATTATTCGATAGAAGAATGTCTCTGTAAAGCAGCAATTGTCTCTCTACCTCTGGCTTCAATCTAATATCAGGGGAACGCCCAGTTTTTAGGTCTGCAACAATCCAACCAAGTANTTGACCGTTCTTGTCAACATCTGCAAATAACATATCCAGNCGGCCCATCAACCGATTATCCTTTGTTCGCAACTCCCCTTCTACAGCAATAACTCTCGAAAGGAGGTTTTTCCAAATTGCAATCGTAGTATTTAGAGGAGTTACACCTTCTGCACCTACAAATTCNAGTAGCATCTTTATNGCNCCTCTTTGCATCTTTTTCGCTTTATCCCATTCTTTTTCCTTCCACATTGGTCTCCTAGGAGTTGCAAAGAAGATCTCTTTTTCTTCTAACCAACGTTTTTTGAGATATTTCTCAGCAGCATTTGGCAACCAGTGTGTTTCGTCTGATCTACGATTTGAGAGATCTATTTGCAACAAATCCTCAATTGATGCATGTACTGCAGTCCCAAGGCTTGCAGCCATACCTGCTTTTTTGGGAAGTCTTTGTCGACTTAACCAGTACATCCGTGGGCATGTCTCAAAACGGTTCCATGCCGATGGGGAGAGAGTATGTGGCCTACTTTCGCCCATAACACTCCTTACCGGGTACTCCTTGAAATCACTTAGGTAGATTTTGAGCAATTTAGGGGGCGAGATTATACACGGCGGGCTCATGTCATGCACCATGGAAGGTGTCAAAGTCTGG
The DNA here is from genome assembly GCA_002720115.1 of Methanobacteriota archaeon. Taxonomy (GTDB): domain Archaea; phylum Thermoplasmatota; class Poseidoniia; order Poseidoniales; family Poseidoniaceae; genus MGIIa-K1. The sequence goes on along the minus strand of PBGS01000042.1, from coordinate 15,349 downwards.
CTTGACAAGGATGTTGATCTTGAAGATGCGCTGGTAGTATGTTGTTTCCCAAGTGTGGGAATGGTATCTAGTGTTGTTGCTCATTTTTTAATCGATCATTTAAATCTCGAATATGTAGGTGGAGTTGCCCATCCAAAACTGCCAGCAATTTGCCTCGTCCAAGACGGNGTGCCNCTCCCTCCNATACGCGCTTATGCAGGTGAACCAATATGCAAAATCGAAGGTGTTTGTGACAAGGTNCTGTTACTGATGAGTGAAATGATAGTCCCTGACCCCTTAGTTCACGAAATTGTCAGTTCTTTGTTTGTCTGGTCCAAGGAACAGAAAGCTGCTGTAGGTGTATTGATTGATGCCTTTGCCAGAAAGGGAATGAAAGGCGGACTCAATGGTAACGAGCCTTTGGTTGAGTACGAGGACACTGAGGAAGTTGACATTTTGGGTGTTGCAGGAACACCAAAAATGGCTGAGTTGCTAAAGGAAATGGACATCAAATTACTGGAGCAAGGTGTCATCAAAGGTATGACTGGGGCGATGTTGAGCGANGGTGCGAGCCGTGGAAGGAATATTATGAGTATCATGGTAGAGGCAGACCCAAGGTTCCCTGATGCAAGGGCTGCCGCAGTCATAATTGAACAGTTGAACAAGTTAATGCCGGTCGCTGATTTAGACCATGAACCACTACTTGCTGAAGCTCAACAATTGGAAGAACAAATTCGAAGTATGATGGAGGGTGCAGAAGCAAGCCCATCGCCGTCTTCAACTTCTATGTTGTATGGCTGATTTACTCACGACTATTAAGCCGACAACCAGCAGAGAGATACTTGCCCAAACGGGGAAAAGTACCACCGTCTCTTTGGGAATGAATATCAGCAATGTTTCACCTCGTGAAAATTCACCGCCCATTCCTGCGGTTATTAGCATCAATGCGACTGATATCATGCCAAAACATGAGTGACGGATATCAACTTCTCCACCCCAGAACCTTCTCAATAGAACACCTATCGCTATACCTGTTGAAGACATTGAAAGGAGCATTTTGTNTGCCAAAATTGGATTATCTAAACCGTCCCCAGGAGATGCGTTAATACCACTAATTATTGCAAACGGTGTGGCCAAAAGACCAAAGAAAAGAGCCCAGTGAGCTACTGGTTCTCTAGAAATTGGACCTTTCTTCAATGCACAAAGTAAGAATGCAATACCAGCGAGTGCAAACATTCCAACAGTCAATTCTGTAGCAATTACATGAAATGTTCCGGCAGATATCATCGATATACCTCCTGCTCCATTTCTTCAAGATACTCATGGCCATAATATTCCCATTGCTCCATATTCCAGCCATCTGGTAAACCGCCTTCAGGCAAAGGTGGTACTGTATATTCCTGATGTTTCGTATCTTGTGCGTGATCAATTTGAGAAAACTGTGAATTGACTTCCGAGGTGTTGTCGTATTTACTATCTTTAGAACTCTTGTGGCCTGGTCTTCGTATTACTACTATCCCAATGCAGATAATGAAGAGAGCAAAACTTTGCATGTACAAAGCAAACTCNTCAACTTCCCAACCCGGTTCTTGTGCTGTTAGTCTGAACCATGGAGATATTTGAGTCGGACCCTCACCTTCCAAAATAACCCTCCACTCAACAACCCCAGGATTGACTGCCGGAGGAATCGTAAATTTNTCATNAACNACTGGAAGAATAATTATTTCCGCACCATTTTTCATCTCTACCGTTGCCTTTTCTGTATTTACTGTCTCTAAGGTTATGACGGTTTCTTCACCCAATTCACGTTTGTTAATCGGCTCCCAGTCCTCNGATAGTCGAGGTAGGTTCTCCGGAACTTCGGTAACAGTTACCTGCTTTGACTCAGAAAAACCAGTCATGGCAACCCCGCCTTGAGGAGACCCATGTTGTATTCCCAAGTAGAGATTGTAATTACCCGGATTTGAGGGGGCTCGCAAAGTCCATGTCTGAGAAATCATACTAACTGAGGAAAAAGAATCAACAATCTCAACATAGTTGTTTTTACCTCCATTTGGATCTGTTATAATTTCCCATCCATCGCTCGCAGGTAGGTCTTTAGCACCGTCTGGATTGGCCAACAAAGTTAATCCAACCATATTGTTTGAACTAACATCTGCAAAACTAACAATAGTCTTGATTTCAGTTAACAGGCCTGCGTAAACTTCTTGCTGATATTGAATATCTAATTCTGCATCTGACATCCCATTTATGGAGGGGTCACCATGACATGAGCCCGCACAGTCTCTTGAACGCACAGAGTCTCCTTTTCCACCGGGGTTAGCGGTTGACACAGTAGTCGANAAAATCATCAATAGCAAGACCACTGCTATCTTAAATCTCATTCAATCCCTCCTCGGTAAGAATGAATAGGCTATTCCAATCANTCCGANCAGTAAGAGNACAATACTGAACACTAAGCCAGCAGTTTCACTTGGACCTGGTGATTCTGGCACTAAGTTTGCGCTTAATTCAACAGAATCGCTAACAGAAGGACTGTCGTCTTGGATTACTTGGCCATCAACCACAGCAAGAATACTGTAATTGTGCATACCTATGATANTAGGNGTATGCTTGTAAGTAANGCCGTCAACGATATCAATTTGTTCCCCATTGTGAATGATTGCCCATTCCTGGGCATTGCCCCTCCATGTNAGTACAACGTCTCTATCCTCAAGCTCGGCGTTGACGTTAGAAGCAACAGGGGGAGGCGTCCCAAAGAAAGTCTGCGTTACTATGTCGCTCGCGCCTAAATCATCAATTGCCCTTAGTTCGATATTTACCTCATTTAACATGACAAAGGTGTAAGTCATGCCACTATGCACTATAATTCCGTCAATACTCCAGATAGCATTTACAACCGCTCCGTCGACATCGCTTGAGTCTGATGCAGAGTAGGTAACTAGAGCACCTCTAATCAAAGAATCGGGGGGAGTAATGGTTGCTACCGGTGGAGTGTTTGTNATTGTAAAATCAACAATTAGCATTGGGCCATCATCTTCTCCATCGTTGGGAGTAACCATCAGTGTCCAAATATCGCCTGCACCTAATTTATTGGCTGGGATACTATTACCAATCTCGTCTGTCATGAACCCGTTCCTCATCCATGACCAATTCAGAACTACATTATCTCCGTTGGCATCCTCGGATATTATCGATGGAGAGAGATCTACAAGAGCGGTTTGAGAGAGCGGTCCATCATAGGATAATGTGGGAAGAGAATTTGCAAGAATTACCGTATCGGTCAGAGTATTAGAATTAACCATTTCATCGTCATAAACAGAAAGCGTAAGCGTAACAATCTCCCCGTCATTAGACCATGTTTCGGTGGTCTGTATCTGGTCACCGTCAGCATCATAGGCATCGTAGGTGTAGGTTGCTTCATTTTGGAAATATACAGTCTCTTGATCAATTTCTAGAGTTGTCAGAACTGGTGCTGAGTTGCGAATGAGTACTGCGCTGCTTTCCATCCATTCGGAATATTCTTCTCCATCTGTTACACGTACTCGTACCTTCCAAGACTCGCCCTTGGAGGTGTAGAATGANGGTAGAGTGGCCGAAGAAACGCCACCAGAAGTACCTGGCCAGTCCCACTCGTAAGTTAATTCGTCATTGTCAATATCTGAGGCCTGAGCTNTAGCAATGAGATCATCTGTAGTATAGTAAGGTCCGCCNGTAATTGAAACACTAGTCACAGTNGGAGGNGTATTNTCACTACCGACATTAATATCTGGGGTAGTAAACCAATCGCTATCTGTCTCTCCATCATTAACCTTNATTTTTGCATACCAAACATCACCATCTCGAATTGCAACTGATGGGATTGTAAGATCGCCATCAAATGCTGAAACCTTGGACCCATCAACATACCATTCAGTATCACTAACTGTTAGAGTATCACTATCAGCATCAGAAGATGANTAGATTAAACTCAGGTTGTNNGATTCTAATGCTTCACTNGGTGTAATCTCTGCAGAGCTAATTATTGGAATTGAATTNACAATAACCAGATTGGATGAATGAACTGGTGTTCCATCATCNGTNCCATCGCTAGGAGTAACTGTGACGTTCCATGATTCGCCTTTACTTGTAATTGATGATGGGACCGTTGTTTGGTCGTTTCTTGAACTTACCAGTTGGTTGTCCTTATACCACCGAATCTTAGTGCCAGATTCTGGATCGTTATCTGAGTCTTGATATGAGTAAGTTAGGCTCAATGTATCTAACGTAACCGGATTGGATGGTGACAACTGGACATTCGATGCAGAAGGTGGATTATTAGAGGGAGGAGGGCCTCCCTCAGGCACGGTGATCGTTGTAGTATCCCATGCATCTCCACTAGTTCCGCCATTCCCATTTGCAGTCATACCAGCAATTCTGAATTGAACTTGACCGGAGCCTGCAGATGGCGCAATCCAATCCACGCTCCAACTACGATAACTACTGGTCGTGTGGGTAGCGCTGGTACCTGCTGAATTCACCTTAACTGCCATTATTCCGACGCTGCCGCCTGTGGTTAGGGTCCCCTTGTTTGCATCTAGTGAGAATCCACCTGCTGAGCCACTAACACCATTACTTACTGAAATTGAGAGGGTATATGTTGTACCAGGAACGTATGAAGAAGGATGGCCGGACATCGATACAGTGGCGCTAGACCCATAATGGCAGCCACAACCATTCCCTGACGAGTATCTTCCGTTACTGTTTCCTAGAGATGTTGGGATGGCTGACGCCATCAAAACCAATACCAGTAAAACAGATACGGTTTTCAAGCGCATGTTTTTGGTATGTTTGTGACCTTTTTAGTATCATGTATGCGCGTTAGAACTCAAACAATGTCTTTGGGCTATTTCTTGGTTCGGCGATTTGGGAAAATAATTCATCCTCACTCCATACTTTGACACCAAGTGATTCTGCTTTTGCAAGCTTGCTTCCCGCCTTCTCTCCTGCAACAAGGATGTCTAGGTTCCCACTAACACTCCCAACAACCTTGCCTCCTGCGTTCTTAATGGCAAGAGCGATTTCCTTTCGAGGACGAGACAAGGAGCCTGTTATACAAAATGATCTGCCATCAAAAATACCGGTTGCTGCCTCTAATTCATCGGTTACATCAATTATTTCCGATAATGCGTGAATCAACTCTTTACGCTTGTTAATACCATCCCTGAATATTGCCGCAACCTTTTCTCCTATACCATCAATGGTTGTAAGTTCCTCATTATCCCCGCCCTCGACCCATACTAACAATTTTTGAAGTGATATGAAGTATTGAGATATTGTCGCAGCAACTTCCGGGCCAATCCTCTCAATCCCTAGTGCATGTAAGAACTTGGATAGAGGCATGCTCCTTGTTTTTGCCAACTCATCTAACACATTGTAAGCGCTCTTGTCACCTATCCTTTCCAAACTAGTTAGTTGTGAGTGGCTTAGTTTATACAAATCGGCTATTGTGGATACCAATTCTGAATCTAATAACGCTTCAATCAATTTTTCACCGATTCCGTCCATTTCCAGAGTTCTGCACCAATAAGTAAGAGACCTTGCCGTTCTTGCACTGCATTCCAATGAAATGCATCTGAGGAATGCTCCGTCTTTCTCTAGGGTTCTGTTACATGCAGGACAGAGGTTTGGAATACTTATCTCAGCAAATTCCAGCTTACCTGTAAACTGACTACCGTCTGCATGAACTCTGTTTGAGATGTCAGAGGCTGCCGCCTTTCCTAAATTTTCTATTATTTTGGGAATTACGTCCCCCCTGCGTGTAATCTTCACCTTATCTCCAATTTTGATGCCTAACCTCTCGACTTCCCCTACGTTGTGTAAGGTTACATTTTCTACGGTCACTCCACCAACCATCTGCGGTGCTATTCTCGCAACAGGGGTTACAGCCCCTGTTCTACCGGTTTGCCAATCTACTCCCAACAATACCGATATTGCCTCTTGAGACGGAAATTTCCATGCTAATGCCCATCGCGGGTGATGTGCTGTCATGCCTAAGTTCTCCCTTTGTTCTAAATTATCTAACTTGAAAACTAGCCCGTCAATCTCGTATTCGTATGTGGCTCTAGATTTACTCCACTTCTTCGTATGATCTATCATATCGATTTGAGGACTATCGGATTCAAAAATCTCCCAAGGTGCTGGTTCTACGCCAGCACTTTGTAACCAAATCAATAACTCGCTATCATTAGTGCAGTCTGGCGATTCATTTGGAAACTTAACATCGTACGCCCAAAATACGAGATCTGCAGCATCGGCTTTACCGTCACCGTGCTTTTGTCTCAATGCTCCAGAGCAAAGGTTGCGAGGATTGGGAGAGACATCTCGGTATTTTTCTTCAAAAACTGCAAGTGGCATTACCACTTCTCCACGGATATGACAATCGACGGGTCGGTTGAGTCTTGATGGTACATTTGCAACTAACTTTGCGTTTAGAGTAACATCTTCCCCTCTCTCGCCGCTGCCCCTCGTCGCTGCGCGATGTAAATTTCCTGCAATGTATTCTAAGGACAATGCAGAACCGTCTAGTTTGGGTTGAGCGAGGTACCTCTTACCTCCAAACGTAGACTGAGTGACAAAGTGTATAATGTCTTCATCGCTTATACCCTTGTCTAAAGACCTCATTGGAAACAAATGTTCAACTTTTACAGTACCGGGTAGAGGTTCTGGTCCTACTTCGTGAAGGACTTTGTTATCAGGATCTAGCTTGGTAAGTTCATCCCACATTGCATCAAATTCTGAATCCGAGATTTCAGGTGCAGAGTGGTTGTAATACAATTCCCTGTGGTATCGCACCGCTTCTGCAAGATACTCGATTCGATCTTCCCCAGCCATATTTATTCACATCCGTCAAGTGCTATCAATGTCACGAAAATTGTAATCCTAGTAACTCTACATCTGGTAATGGGCAGCGAGTCATAATCGCTTGTGTCATTACTCGAATATGTATCTCGGCGACAACATGAACTACACACTGGAACATATGCCCTGCATGTACATTGTTATCGTCATCCGACCAGCAACAATGAATGTGTGTGAATGGTTTCCCGTCTTGAGTTCTTGCAATATTTCCAGATAGACTGACCAATTCTGAAGGTTCTACGAGATCTCTTCTTATGTATACTCCGGCTTCATTCATATATCCATAAAGCGTGTTTCTTGTCCTACCAATTCCGCTTGTTATTGCTGCTGCATTAAATCCTACTTCGTCCGCAAGGCTTTGTAGTGTGGCGTGAATTTCCTCTCCTGAATCGATTCTAACGAACAGGTCATCTCCGCTTCGCGTCCATTCCATGGATTATTGCTGAGTGGCGGAGCCAAATTATGGTTATCTACATGATATGACACACGATGCGAGGCGAGCATTCTCATACTGTAGAGATTTGGAGGTGTCATGAGTGAGGGGGGGCCGTTCAAGAGATTGTTGCGGTACATGTCCCCTCACAAAGGGACGATTAGGCTAGCAACATTGTGTTCAGTCCTTAACAAAATATGGGACTTAGCACCACCACTGTTAATCGGCCTAGCTGTAGACGTCGTGGTTCAGCGAGAAGAATCATTCCTAGCAGGGTTCGGAATAGAGGATGCTTGGCATCAGCTTATTTTCTTGTCAGTCCTAACATTCATAATTTGGGGCTTAGAGTCTTTGTTCGAATATTTCTACGGTGTTTTGTGGAGAAATCTAGCGCAGACTGTTCAACACGAATTAAGAATAGAGACATTCAGTCATGTTCAGAAACAGGGCATGGGTTGGTTTGATGAAAGACAGAAGGGGGATATTTTAGCAATATTAAACGACGACATTAACCAACTTGAAAGGTTCCTAGACAAGGGTGCGAATGACCTTCTCCAGGTAACCACTACTGTAATCGTGGTTGGCGCAGTATTTCTGGCGATTTCATGGAAAGTTGCTCTTTTCGCAGTCCTCCCAATCCCGATAATTATCTGGGGTTCATTCCTCTACCAAAGAAGCCTAGAACCGAGATATGCAGAAGTTCGCAACACGGCAGGTAGGCTCAATGCTCTACTTGAAAATGATTTATCGGGAATGTCAACCATACAATCCTTCACCTCTGAAGAGAGAGAACTGCAGAGAGTGGAAAACCTGAGTAATGAATACAGGNATGCCAACAAGAAAGCAATCCGACTTTCTGTTGCATTTGTTCCGATGATTAGAATGGCTATTTTGTGNGGTTTCACAGCAACTCTTCTGCTAGGTGGATGGTTGACACTAGAAGGNGTGCTTGCTATNGGAGCATATTCTGTTCTAGTATTCATGACACAGAGNTTGNTGTGGCCTCTTACNCGNCTTGGTGAGACTTTCGATCTNTACCAAAGAGCAATGGCTTCCTCAACNAGGGTTCTTGATNTTNTGTCATCTCCTNCNGAAATTNCTCATGGCGACTACGAGCCATCTAAAGATTTGATTTCAAAATCTAATATCGAATTNAAGNCGATTGGATTTGCATACACTGGCAGGGAAAATGTGTTTGAAAATCTAGATCTAAATATTGAAGCAGGCATAACTACAGGGATTGTAGGAGCGACCGGCTCTGGTAAAACCACNCTTATCCGCCTATTGTTGAGATTNGCTGAACCGATTCAAGGCAGTNTCAATTGGGCTGGGAAACCGCTCCCAGAGTGGNATTTGAAGACCTTGCGATNATCTATTTCATTAGTAGACCAGCACATTACANTATTTCCNACATCTATTATGGAAAATATTCGATATGGNAATCCNTCAGCAAATGATGAAGATGTAAAACAANCGGCATTTGTTGCAGAAGCCTCGGGCTTCATAGAAGAACTGCCGGATTCATGGGATACCCNTGTTGGCGAAGGCGGCCACCGGCTTTCTGGTGGTCAAAGGCAGCGCTTGGCCATCGCTAGAGCGGTGCTAAAAGATGCTCCTGTTCTTGTACTCGATGAGGCGACATCTGCTGTAGATAATGAGACTGAGGCTGCTCTTCAGCGCTCTATTAGCAAGATTTCAAAAGATAGAACAGCAATTATTATCGCACACAGATTATCTACTATTAGAAACGCAGAAAGGATTGTTGTGTTAGAAAATGGAGAAATTATTGAAGATGGAAATCATGAGAAACTGGTTTTGCTTGAAGGAACATATGCTAGAATGTGGGCCGTTCAGACCGGCGAAAAATCCTAAACACCTCCAATCTGGTAATATTTGGGCTAGAAAAAATACAGTCTTTTATATACACATGGCCAAACATCGCGCTGATGAATAAATCTAACCTAACTAGAACATCAAGCCTAATATTGGTGGGAACACTGTCGCTACTAGCGATCGGAAATGCATCAGCAAGCTATGACCACATAGCCGGAGACGGAATACTAAAAGACACTGACATGGTCGGTGTTTCTTTCTGGCTCGCAACTGCAATGATGCTCGCTTCTACTGTGTTCTTCATCATGGAAAGACAGAACGTAGCACCTAAGTGGAGAACTTCCATGACTGTTGCAGCGCTTGTTACTGGTATCGCTTGGTACCACTACACATACATGCGCGAGCACTGGGAAGTTACTGGTGAATCTCCACTAGTAATGCGATACATCGATTGGTTGATCACAGTACCTCTGCAGGTATCTGAGTTCTACCTAATCCTTGCAGCAATCGGCGCAGCATCTGCTGTACTATTCTGGAAGCTATTCGGTGCATCCATTATCATGCTAGTAGCTGGTTTCCTATCCGAAGCAGACATCGATGCTGTTGACGGAATGGAGTACCCACTATTCGCAATCGGTGTACTAGCATGGCTATACATCATCTACGAGCTATGGGCTGGAGAAGCAAAGGAAAAGGTCGGAGACGCAAGCGAAGGTACACAATTCGCTTTCAAGTCGATGGCAATCATCCTAACAGTCGGCTGGGCAATTTACCCACTAGGCTGGCTTATGGGACAAGACGGTAACAATGAGAACGCATTGAACGTACTATACAACATCGCTGACGTAGTCAACAAGACTGCATTCGGTATGATGGTCTGGTATGCAGCAACCATGGACACCAAGGCATCCTCATCCGAGGAATGATTCACTCTTCTTCACTAAGAATTGATTGAATCCTTTGCAAGATAACAGCAATTGTGCTGATTTTACCGCCCAGAGGGAGGGGCCCGAAAGGGCCCCACCCTTTGCGCAACAACATTACTCTCTTTTTTGGCTGCCTCTTAGCCAATCTCAATCTACTCCACTCATATCTTAATCCGTCAGCAAAAAGATGCGTAGATGTGATTGCATATCTCTTGGGGACTAACAAAGATATCAAGTGAATCGCAAGCAATATATCCCAAATCCATACCCAAATCAGGGGTGTNTCTGATAGTTCAGCAAGCATCCAAGGCAGAACCATCATTGCACCCATTGTGATCAAATTTGCCCACTGGCGCGACAGCTCCTCAGCCTGGTTAGATTCCCAGGCNTAACCACCATTAGGCAAATCACCCAGTGAAGGAATATCGATTCGTTGACGTGCTAACCACCAAGCGTCCCANCCAACGATTATCGCTAACACTGCAACNCAAAACTGGGCCATAGTTTCTGGGTCAGGTAGTGTGCTGGTGATTTCAACCATCACTGCACTTCCGTTCTCTTACGCATTAGCATGAACGCTGCTGCTAGAATGAATATTATTACAACCAGGATTGTCCATATCGAACTGCTCTCTGTGTCTTGGGAGGAACTAGAACCTTCGGATACATCTGGAATTCCATCNCCGTCATCATCTGGGTCTTCAGTAAGCCACGTTGTGACTCCTAACGGGCAATTTATGTCGTCAGGTTGACCATCNTTNTCTGTGTCAAGATTAGCACAAGGGTCGAATGGCCATGCATCTCTTATGTCTAGTGATCCATCATTGTCGTCGTCAATATCGTAAATATCAGGCCCACAGTACACGTTNTCTTCTTTATCGAACCAAGTATCAGCATTACATGATTGGGACCAGTCGCCATCTGAATCAAGAAGTGTAATCTCGAGGCTAATCGAATCTAGGGATGTTAGTCCTTGTGTATCTGTAACTTCTAATCGTAGAACATAAAACCCTTCACTTAAGTCAGTAATATTGTTCCACTCACCATTCAATTCCATNACTGTTGTCTGACCTATATTCACGAACCAAGTTATTTGCAAATCGCTATTCTGGTCCAAATCGTCTGATACTATGGCCCTAACCTCTATCGGGAGCGTTTCCATAATCCTAAATCCATCATCAGGAATGATAATTTCTACCTCTGGAGCACTATTACCTACCATGTCAACTTGTATTATGTACTGTTCATCTAGACCGATTGGAAGATTCTTCTCTGTATCTGGNAGATTTTCGGCTGAAGCAGTCACTTTAACCGTAGAGAATTCTATTTCTGTGGAGTTATTTGAATATACCACTGGGATTGCAACCAAGATGCTGCTTCCTTGGGCCGTTCCTGACCAAAATTCTCCAAGTTCGAGCAGTAAATCAGCATGCTGAGGCCCTTCTCCTAGTCTNATGTCAAAGATATGTGATGACCATATTTGNATCTCACCTGAAGTCGTCGACTTGGAAAGTGGTGCAACATCATACAAATCTGCCCGAGCTGTATCCACATCTAAAGAGCCATTTAATGAGCCTTGATTGACAATAACATCTGAACCATCGCTCGCAATTGCCACCAATGAATCGATTTCAACATTATTCAAGATAAATGGGGCTGAACCGCCATCGGTATGCAAGTCAATACCCTTTGTACAGGACTTAATTGTTGAATCTGTTAGTGTTAATGATGCCGAAGACCTACCATGATGGGCGGTAATTCCAGTTCCGCTACCACCGCAATCAACATTTATGTTGGATAAGGCCCCTGCTGAATTATCTAAATCAATAGCNGGNGCTGAATCGAATNTTGCTCCGTCGATAGATATGTACCTGTTATCATTACCAATAAGTGACGATAATGTCAAATCCGACATTACAAATCCGTCTAAATTACTTACNTCGAGGTTCTCGCCTTCTAGGTTCGAAAGGGTGCCCTCTACTCCTGCCANNGTAACATCATCGGAGACNTTTAATCCATCTATCANCNCANAGGTTCCTTGTGTCCACAATGCGTCTGAGTGACAATTAGTCATCTCAACATCTGTTAATGAAAATTCAACCCCTCCTTGTATCTCAGCACAGTATGAGGCAGAATCAACAAATGTAGTTGAAGCAACTGTCAAGAAGGCCATGAANGCATTACTGGTTGACCGCAATAATGGTTCTGCTCCACTGGAACGTGCAAGATATGCGTGATTGATTGCGACATTTGCTTGTCCATCTATTGTGATTAAGGGCGATCCTTCAACCATGCTTGTTCCAGATATCTGAGCGGTAGTGTCGGCATTATTCCCAATTACAAGACCGCCCCAACGAGCACCGTTACCCATCGAGGAAATTGTGGAATTTCCAGACATAAATGTACCTTCTACTGTAATTGTAACNTCGTCTGCAATCCTNAGGAAAACGCCATCATTTACAGTCAATGTTTGGGAAGGAGGAATTACCAAATCTCCCGTTAAATGATACGGGCTCCAGACCCTATCAAGCTCNAACCATTCGCTTAGAGCACCGCTTTGTATTGTGGATGCTGTGAATGTGTGCTGCTTAGAAGCGGATGTATTCCATGCCATCAANTCTGATATCTGTCCTATATTCATTTGAACCTGCATTAGGCCCGTGACAGATGATCCGCTGNTGTCTNCNTTGAATGCAGTCACTGTTTTGTTAGCCTTACCGTCCGAATCTGTCGAAACACTTTGTCCCTGTATTGTGATGGATGCGCCTTGCACGGGCTCTCCCTTGTCTAAGACTGTAACTTCCAATGTATTGACTATCTCAAAGGAGGCCCCAGTTCCTATTGTAAAATTGGATGGAATGCTTCCGGAATTTACTGTCACCTTGCATGAGTGGTCAAGTGTGATTAAGCCGGTGATGTTTAAATTATAATGAACTATATCGTTCTGACAAGATGTCCAAAACACATCGCCTTCTACTGTCAAATCAGAAGAGTAGGAATTGCTAAATCTGTCCGAATGTGTNATGATATTTCCTTGGAGTCGAGAATTTTCGCCTTCAAAATCNCCGTAACTCTCAATCGTTAGATTTGAATCACCTGGTATTATCAATTCTGTATCCTGNAATACCAGTTTAGCGTTTGCAGGTATCGTTACATTACCTCCTGCNATATGTGGCAAATTATCTTCTGTTGGACCTAATACTACAACGGAACCTGCTACAAGATTCCAATCTCCTTGTGGCATAATAGGGACCTGTATGGAATGGCTTCCNCCTTGAACCCCAGTTGCCANGGAAATTGCTCCAACTCCACCGTATGTGGCTGTAATTTGAGAACCCGCCTCGCTTACCGGAAGAATTGCAGTTCCTGAANTCGCCACACCNCTAAATCCCATCACTTGCCAATTAGCGTCAACAGAATTACCTGTCAAATCTTCAAAGTTTACAGTCATCTCCCANAGACGATTGTTGTACATAGTGTTCAAATTTAGAGATTGACTGCTACCGTAATTTAGTGTGCCTTCACCNGNGGAATCAGAGTTCAGATTGCTAGTAGAACTAAGTTGCCAAATCGTCGCTTCTGAATNAGAATCAATTAACGCAGCATCCTCATGATAACTAGAAGTCCAGCTACGCAACACCACATTTGAGGATTCCAAGACAATCCCATTATCAGAGACTCGTGTAACCAGTGAATTGGAAACATGAATCATTGAAGAGCTTGCATAGAGGCCTTGCTTACTTGAATCTACTAAATTTAAAGATTCAAAGGTAGCAACAGATTCGTAAATATTCATACTATTTGCAAAGCCACTTACGCTTGTCTCAATGGAATTTATTGAACACCACCAAGCCTCGACGCCTACACTTCCCGTTTCGAATTGATTGAAGGGCATATTCACATCGACGTGCTTGAANTAATGNGCTCCTTGCAAAATATCAATGCCGCTATCTCCACCTTGTGAGATGTTCAAGGTTACGTTATCGAGAGATGTCTGCGAGATNCCAGAAAAAGAAAGCCCGTTATTCTCGGCNTGGAATGTGGTGTTTGAAACTGACAATGTNCCGGTTCCTCTTGCNTTNAGNGCATATTCTGTTGCGGTGAGATTCGAATCTGAAAGTATGTAATCTCCACTNCCTGATANAGCAACGGCTATCCATGGTGCATCGTAGCTTCCCTGCAATGATGAAAATTGACCCGTCAATGAAATGTCATTGAGTAAAACGGTCCCAGATGTTCTCAAATCGATGGGTGTTTCAGGACTATTGGCGAAATATGTCGCCCCTGTAATTGTTAAATCTCCTGCAGACCATGAGTTAACCAGTCTTTGACCAGACATATCGACGTTCGAAAAGTGGAATCCTGTGGAATCTATTGCAACGATNGCATTNCCTGAAGTCCCGGTCATCCCTTCAACATCGCCNGATACGTTTGAAGTAACACTAACTCCAGTTCCAACACCACTAACGAAGTTGAGGTCTTCNACATCAGCGGTTCCGCCATCTAATGATAATCCAGTTCCAATTTGTTCGAAATTTGCATGGTCTAAAACTAAACTTCCCGTCGAACTTATCCCGGTAGTCGCGGATAGAATCTCCACTTGAGATAATGTTGCACCTCCACTAACTCTCACGCCATCATTGTCTACGCTCTCAATTGAAAGGCCGCTAATATCAGCAGTACCAGCCACCTCGACACCAATCAAACAATCCTCAATANTCAATGATTTTCCAATTAGTGAACCGTCTATTATCAAACATGACTTAGCGTTTGAGATTGTTACATTGTCAAGTATTGCATTTCCTCCAGAGACAATTGTTACAGAATCCCATACACCTGCGTTNTGGCCTCCCGGACTAGTCGATTGAATTGACGACATGATAGTTGAATTGTCTACNACAAGCGTTCCTTCTACTTTCATCCAGTATTCTTGCATATCNATCACTGAACCAGGTTTAATGGTAAGAGTGGTACCGTGTGACACAGTNTAGTTCCCNGTCATGGTATGATTACCTGATAAGTCAATATCTTGTGTAGTGACGGTATCGGTAGCGATTGCTGAGGATAAAGACGACAAGGTCATGATGGTTACAATCAACAATGAGCGGATTCTCATAATTATCCCTGCAGCCTCATCCAACATGAACTCATTGGCTTCTAGTCACCTACGGTGACTAATTTTCTAGAAACGCCCCCGGCAGTGGGCCTGCCCAGATTTGAACTGGGGTCTGACGGCCCCCAGCCGCCAAGTATAGGCCAAGCTAACCCACAAGCCCTTG
>PBGS01000041.1 GCA_002720115.1 Methanobacteriota archaeon | reverse complement strand
TGGCAAGGGTTGCAATTTGCGGCGTAGCAAGGACTCCTATTGGTAAGTTCAGAGGTAGCCTTTCGAACCTTAGCGCAGTTGATTTAGGTACAAGGGCCGTTAGTGAACTGCTAAAGCGCTGTAATATTGCCCCAGAATCTGGTGTAATTGGTGAAGTATTATTTGGACAGGTGCTGCAATCTGGAGCAGGACAAGCTCCTGCTCGGCAAGTTGCATTAGGTGCCGGATTGCCAAATTCTACAGCGGCCACGACTATCAACAAAGTATGTGGTTCATCATTGAAGGCAGTTATGTTAGCTGCTAATAGTATCAGGGCAGGCGAGTACAAAGCGATAATTGCTGGTGGTATGGAAAGCATGACAAACGCTCCGAAGTTTGAGAAGCGGAATGGTGAGCAAAAAGAGCTCGTTTCATCGATGGTACACGACGGGTTGTGGGATGTTTACAATGATATGCATATGGGAACTACAGGAGAAATTATTGCTAGTGAATGTAATATCACAAGGGAGGCAATGGACTCGTTTGCCGCTCGCTCCCAAACCAACGCATCGCTGGCTGAAGAAAATGGGTGGTTCGACTGGGAAAGGTTCGACATGCCCGAATTATCAGTAGATGAGGGTGTAAGAAAGGGAACGACATTAGAGACACTATCTCAACTCAATCCTGTTTTTCAAGCAGATGGAAACATCACCGCAGGAAATGCATCAACACTGAATGATGGGGCATCAGCAGTTTTGGTCGCAGATGAGGATTTTGCTAGGAATAACGGTTGGGAAATAATTGCTATTGTCGAGGATTATTGCACCGCAGGTGTTGAACCCAGCCGTGTTATGTATGCACCGATTCCTGCAATAAGGAATCTTTTGGATAGGGCTGATATGAATGTCTTGGATATCGATGTCTACGAGCATAACGAAGCCTTTGCCAGCGCTTCATGCGCTGTTGCCAAAGAAGTTGGGATTCCTGAAGAACGGTTCAATCTACACGGAGGTGCGGTGGCATTGGGTCACCCTCTGGGAAGTAGTGGAACTAGATGCTTGATTACTATGTTAGGAATAATGCGAAGACTTGGAGCTAGTAGTGGTATAGTTTCGCTTTGTTTAGGGGGCGGAAACGCAGTAGCAATGCGTGTCTCAATGTAAACTCAGTTTTCAGTTTTCTTAACAGCCACATTATAGATTGATTTTGTCATCACGACAATTCCAAATATAACTGCGGTAACTAGAGCGATTGTGGAACCTGCCGCTGAATTAATTTCTGATGCGATGTATAAACCCCCTATTACCGAAATGAATCCTATAATTTGAGTTATTATTAGGGATGATTTGAAACTTGAAGATATTTGTCTTGCAGTGGCTGCGGGAGTCACAAGTAAGGCAGTTACAAGCAAAGCGCCCACTACTTTGACCATGCTAACAACAACTGCAGCCGTTACAATACCGAATAGAAGTTCTACTTTCCTTACAGGAATTCCCTGAATCCTAGCGGCGAGCGGGTCTATTGTTGTAGCAAGGATAGCATTTCTCATGATTGCAAGGATTAACAGCGATATGATGGATACCAATACAATGAGGTCTAAGCCATCCTCGGGCATGACAAGTAGATCTCCAAATAGGTAACTATGAATTTGCGCAAGAGGTTGGAACTGGCTAGAGTCTCCTTCCGCAACCTTCAGTAAAACTAGCCCCAGTGCTAATGTTCCAGTCAAGAAAATCGCAATTGACGCATCACCAGTCAAAATCTCTCTCGTCTGAAGTTCATTTATACAAATCGACGCAATAATTGCGAATAATAAGGCATACCAGAGTGGGCTTGTGGCTCCAAGAATAATAGCAACAGCGACTCCTCCAAAAGAGACGTGAGCGAGCCCATCACCCATTAAAGCCTGATTTTTCATTATCAAAAATGTCCCAAGAAATCCAGCGACGATGGTAGCAATTATTGCTGCTAAAAGGGATCTTTGGGCCATTTTCAATTTGAAGAATATTGGAAATGTATCTCCTGGCATTAGGGGAGCCAACAATTCTAACAATGGGGAGATTAATTCAAGAAGGATTACACCAATTCCCACTATATCACCCCATCAGATTCTTTTATGCCGATATTTACATCATGAACTTGCTGTATTCCCCTAATTGCAGCCAATTCTGCAAAATTAGGGAACTCGCTCGAAGGTCCATCGTATTTTATCTCCTCTTCCAGATAGATAATGCGATGTGCGGTCTGTCGCATAGCGGTTAAGTCATGAGAAATCATCAAAATCGTTTTATTTTCATTGTGGCATAAGTCATCCAACAATTTCAGAAGACTATTTCTCGTTTTTCTGTCCACTCCAACAAGTGGTTCGTCAAGAAATATGAATTCAGCGTTAGAAGCTAGGGCCTTTGCGATCACAGCTCTTTGGCGTTGGCCACCAGATAATTTGGAGACGTCAGTGGTTGAATGTTCCTTGAGACCTACTTTTTCTATTGCTTCTTTCACTCTTTTTTTCCTATCAGAATTGGGCCAGAATAACATATTACTAGAATTGACAGTACCGAGCATTACAAGCTCTTCAACAGTGATAGTGACTTCTTTGGGTAGGTTTGAGGCTGCTTGGGAAACCCATCCAATCCTTCCATTGAGTGTTTTTGACAATGGAGCATTCCCATAGATTTGGATTTCGCCGGTTTGTGGTTTGAGAAATCCCAGAATAGAGAGCACTAGCGTTGACTTTCCACTACCATTTGGGCCTACGATACCAACAAATTCCCCAGACTTCATCTTCAGATTGATGTCATGGATTATCACCTTACCAGAGCGTACAACACTGAGGTTAGAGACTTCCAGCGCTATCGGGCCGGTTTTTTTGTCTAAATTTTGTTCGCCATGTTTGTCTTGAGGTGGGGAGATTTCGATGTTTGATGCCACCTTAAATCACATCTATTGTTTCAAAGGCTGTAGTATTGTAGAAGATCATGTGTTGAGAGAGAGGAGGTCAATTGCTCGGTATTCGGGCAATTGACGCACCTCACATTTCTATTTACATCTCTCAGGCAGAACAGGTCATTCCAGCCTTCAGGTTTTCGAAGTTCTTCTCCATCAATGATAGATAATCGTCCGAATCGTCTATTGGCGCCATCTCCATTGTATACAGAGTTTGAATGGATACGCCAGTTTCTTCGACAATGGCTTGAACTGAACTTTGAGACGTGTATTCTTCAATAAACAGGACTTCCAAGTTATTTTCATTAATGTGGTCAACTACATTTTGAATGTCCGCAGGAGATGGCTCTCCTTCGGGGTCTAATCCGTGTACTGTGACGAAATCGAGATCGTACCTGTAGGCCATGTAGGAGTATGCGTTGTGGTTAGCAGCAACGACTCTATCAGAACAGATATCTGCTAGGCTTGCAAACTTCTCGTCTAGTTTTACCAGTTCTACCTTGAAGTCGTTTGCATTGTCCTTGAACAGATCTTCACCATCTGGGAATACTTCGATTAGTTTGTCTAGGACAACATCAACTTGAGCTGCGACCGCTACTGGATCTAACCAACTGTGTGGGTCGTATGCAAGTTCTTCTTCATCATGGCTTTCGTCACCATGGTCATCATGGTCATCGTGCTCGTCATCACCGTGCTCGTCATGGTCATCATGATCTTCATGACCGCTGTGATCGTCGTGACCACCGTGATCGTGACCTTCGTGTCCGCCACGCATTAGAACATGTAGTTCAACATCCTCTGGAAGTGCAATTCCGTACTCACCTTCTCTTTCAATGTGTAGCCCAATGAAAGCAACACCCTCTTCGTGCTCTTCTTCCATCATCATTTCCATCATTGTGTGAACTTCAGATTCATCTAGAGTTCCATCCTCGTTTGTATCAAACATAGCGAACATCATTTCAGCCATTTCTGTCATGTTCATGTCATCATCGTGGTCGTCATCTCCACCAGGTCCGCTGTTAGCAGCTGTCCACATTAGGCCTGCAGCGTCACAGTCTGCTTCAGTGGTGATTGAAGAATCGACAGTGTGTGTGCTTATGTCGTAGCAGACCATGTCATCTTCGCCGTGGTCATGATCATCGTGTTCGTCATGGCCATCTTCGTCCATTGACATCATCATTTCCATCATCTCTGTGAATTCTTCAACAGATAGAACACCATCTTCATCTTCGTCGAAAATGCTCATGTAAATTTCAGTCATAAGGTCAATTTCGACATCGTCTTCCATGTTGTTCATGGTATCAGCAAATGTCTCCAGTTCGGTCATGTCTAGAAGACCATCTGCGTCTGCATCTGCTTCATTGAAGTGGTGCTCAAAGAACGCTTCTTCGAATTCATGCTCGTAATCATGTTCATCATGATGCTCATCGTGGTCATCGACCAGCGATGCACCAGGATGTGGAATCATTGAGTCATCTGTTGAATTAGGTGCCCAAGCTAGGTAGTTTGCATCTATGTGAATCATCACACTATCTACTCCAAGAGTGGATGCTTCCCAAGAGTCACTTGAGTCGTTCCAAGTGTGTAATTCCCACCACCAAGAAGAGTCTGTTGGTGCTTCAAACCCGTTAATGCCAGATACGTAATTACCCCAGGTAGAGTAGCTAGATGTTAGAGAAATGTTGTTTTCGCTAAATGCCATTGTGGTAAGATTCCATCCTGTTGCATTTTCAGGAAGTTCGTCATGGTCCATATCAAATATTACTGATGTGTTGTCAGGGTAGACAACCGCTAGGCCGTGATGGACATCGTGGTCAGCATGGTCTCCGTGGTCATCGTCGCCATGGTCACCGTGGTCATCTTCCATCGATTCCATGCCTTCCATGAATTCTTCTAGAGATAGGTAACCATCGCTGTTAGAATCAAACATTGCCAATACATCTTCAGCATGCATTTCCTCATCATGGTCGTCGTGGTCTTCGCCATCCTCATCATGGTCGTCGTGGTCTTCATCTCCGTGGTCACCGTGGTCATGGTGGTGATGGTGTGCGCCCATCATCTGAGCGATTGCCATTTTGAACGATTCGACATCTTCACCTTCAAACTCCAGCATGTATTCTCCTTTTTCGAAGTGGTATACTGAGATGGTTGTGCCAGCAGGACAATCAGACGATGCAGTAAGCGTGTCTTCCGGCATCAACATTTCGTGCTCGCCGTGGTTGTGTTCGTCATGATCTCCATGGCCGCCTTCCTCGTCGTGATTATCATGCTCCTCTTCAGCATGCTCATCGTGGTCATCTTCAGGGAAGCCTAGATTGTGAGCAGCATCATCGCCGTGTAGTTCGTCAGCATCTTCTGGGTGTTCTGCAAGAATGTGAATTACAGATGCGCTTGGGGCGTTCAGTGATTCACAGAGTGTGTCCACCAGCATTCCTTCGTAGTCGAGTGAAATTTCACCAGTTGGCATGGTGTGTACCTGTGCGAATTCAGGGGCATCGCTGCCCAGTCCATCCAGTGTCCCTACTGCCCATGGCTCTAGATTTAATCCGTGATAAAAGAACAAGTCAGCCTCACTAAGTCTGACAATATCATCCAAAGAAGGTTGATAGTCGTGTACTGGTATGTTTTGGGTACTCATCATCTCAACCTTTACGCTGTCTCCTGTAATGGCTTCAACGATTTCCTTGATGTGATATGTTGATACCATGACAGTTCCATAATCTCCATCGTCTTCATCATCGTTCCCTAGACATCCAGCAAGGCTAGACATAATCAATACAAAACTCACAAGCAAAGCTCTACACCATGTGCTACGCATAATTCTCTCGCCCGCTAATAACTATTTAATCAATACTAATAAATAGCCATTTGAAAATTATTATTAGAATCCTCCGTGAGCGGGTGTCATGACCAGAATTATCTCCTTTAGTTCAGATGAAGAATTCTCTGATAGTCTCGATGACACAATTCAAAAATCGGGATATAAAAACCGTAGCAGATTCTTGAGAGATGCTGTATTTCACTTTGCTGATTACAAGCAACGAGGTGAACTTTCTCAGATGAGGGATGATGAAATTCTCGAAGGTCACCTTATCGTTTATTATCAACATGGGATAGAGAGTAAGCTACTAGATATCAGACACTCAACAGACATAGACGTAGCAAATACAAACCACTCTTGTCTGAAGCAAAGTCACACATGCGTAGAAATCATTCAAGCAACTGGTAAAGCAGCAAGTTTTCGGAAAGTTGTGGAAATGCTGCAAGATACAGTGTCTGTTGACAAGATAATCTTTGTATCTGCTCCGATGAGAGAAGATGGCTGTTGTTGAGCTTCAATTTTATTATTCAAATTCTCGCCAGCAGTTGGATTGGATTAATTTTGAATCCCCAATAGGTCGCGAATATTGGTATGTGTAGGCCCAAACCTTCTCCTTGCTTGAGTAGACACGTTGTATAACTCTAGAAAACAGGGGATAGTCACCAATGAATCCCTCTATCCAATCAAGTCTTTTGATCAATCCAGTAGCCTCTTTAGCACGGTAGAGTTCCCCATACACGTCTTGGTTACCTGGAACAAGTCCCGGGAAATCGCTAATCTGGTAGAGTTCGCCTTTTACAGTTCCATAGCCCAAAAAATCACAATCGCTCTCAATCTCACTATGCCTCGACATACCTTTCATCAAAGTACCGTAGACGAATATCAAGTTAAATTCTGGTTGAGGCGATTTATTGATCGCATAATCTAGCCAATCTGAAGGTAGTTCTAGGCGTTCTAAGTTATTCCTAATCAAGGCTTCATAATCCTTTGTTGGTTCATAGTAAACGTCTTCACTACTATGATGAGTGTAAGTTATCGCTTGGTGGGAACTACCATCTTGTGTGTAAACAGTTACAATCTCTCTTTGGTAGCAACCTTCTGTGTTAACACCCTCTTTTCTGTCCAATAAATCGAGGGTGTAATCGTCGATTTCAAACAATGCGCCTGGAGTAGCGGTATTCTTTCTATTTGTTTTCTTTAGATTGGCAGCACCGCCTTTCCTTGACCTAGAGTAATAGTCAAAACATAGTTGATACCCATCGAGCCATGCTGCGCCAATTTCGATGAGACCACTCGGATCATCTCCTCTTTTTTCGCACCAAATTGTCCAATCTTCGTTATCCAAATTTGAACCGTAGCCGAAATAAAGAATACTTGTTGGCTCGACTTCATATGTCATGGTGTTAAACATGTATTGGGGCTAATAAACCCTTAGATTTAGTCTCGATTCTTTCGCTTTTTTACTGCTAAAACAAGTAAAATCACAAGCAGTAATCCAGCACCACTTCCACCGTAAATTAATATTTGATTGTCTGTGACGCTAGAAATCAATTCTTCTGTTGTGCTGACTTCTTGTAAAACAGTAATTGTCATGCTCGCTGTATCTGAAATACAATTCCCCTGGTTACAGGAAAACTCGCTGACCGCTTCGAAATTGAGGGTAAAAGAGGCCTCTCTCATGCCATCAGAATTTATTTCCCATTCTTCATTGTCGTCTGGAGCCTTTAGGATAACCCTTACTTTTACGGGTACGTTCCCCCATTCGACTTGAGTTTTTACTTGGGGCAGTGATATAGAAAATCCTTCGTTTTCCATAATTTCCAGAGATTGGGAATCAATCCTGTAGAGGAAGAAGTCATACGCATTGCCTAAATTATATACATAAAACTCAGCGATTATTTCAGAGCCTCCATCTACAGTGGTGATGGCTTCGGTTGCATCAACTTGTACTCCTGCAAATTGCCTGATGTCGATAATCAATTGTTGCTCTTTTTCAGCAAGATTTGGGGGTGGGGCACCCATTACTTCGGTAACAGTAGCTCTTACAACCATACTCCTAGATTGCATTCACATGTTTTGTTCTCCTCGAACCGTAACCTGAAAATCCTCTTCAGCATTAGGTCCTAATGTAATTGAACTGGGGGCGGAGGTTGCAAGACCATCTGCAGTCACTTCAATACTAATTTTCTCTTGATAGGAATTTGGATTACTCACCGTACAGATTGTGTAACCGGTCAAATCCGCACCGGGGTAAACATCGATTGGGATGTTACTTGGCGAGCATTGTAAGTTTACATCTGGCGCTCCAATTTGTGCTTGTGCGGGAGGTAAGGGGATGAATGAAATGCTGAGAATCAATACCAGAACTATAGAATTAAGTCTCATATTTGGTTCTTAGCAGACCGATGGTATTGAACATTTTGCGGTTTTTTTAATAAACAAGTAAATAGAAAAAGTCCTTCTTGAGATAATAAATAGAGTATTAAATTATCATCATTGTTCTATCATTTGGCTCAAAGATTACTCTTCTTTTTCTCGATATTTTTGCCATAAGTGTACAATGCCCTACTAATCATCGCTGTCTGATTTTTTGAAGTTGATTAAACCCATGTCGTCAATAATCTCGCAGTTACCAGGTAAAATTGGTAATATATCATCCACAGCCAGTCCTGTTGATTTGTAGATTTTATTTGCTATACCCTCTTTTTTCTCTCTTCCAGGTGCGATTATGATGTAGCGATTGCATATTGATGATATGTGATCTTCAGTGGATGCAAGTAGTAGTGGTATACCGTTTATTGCCACGAGTCCTACACCAAGCCGTAAGTCGATATCCTTGTACCATGTCCTTTTACCTCTAATAACAAACGCGCCTTTTCCGACATACTCACCAGTCTCTGCTGATTTTGAGACCTGTCCTGGCTTGACCCAATACACCGTTCCATGGGCTCCGCCGCCATTCCATGCCCTGCTCCAAGCTAATGCCATAGTTGCGGCCAATTCGGTTGTATTATCATCAATTTCTACATCGATCTTGTCTACTAGTCTGAAAGCAGGCATATCATCTCCAATGTGGGCAGGGGGATGAAGATCTGCAACGAATCCTTGATTATTCCTGAGTGAACAGGATGGTGCCCCATGCATGTCAGCATGCAAGTATCTGTCGCCGAGACTGAGATGTTTCTTGACAATTGAATCATTACCTTTAGCGTCCTTTCCTCCAACCATCAAATGGCCGGAAGGAAGCATAGTCCACTTGTGATTCTCAAACCATAACCGTTTAGCCCGCTTAACTTTTGCAACCTGACCACTTGCCTCTCTTTTCGCCTGTTTTTTTCTGGCACGCTCTAGTTCTAGTTTGGTGTCTTCTAATGCCTTAATGGCCCCTGAGGACTTGTCTTTTTGTTTACGTCCCGCTTGGAAGTATCTCTGAGCATTTTGATGAACAGAATCGTCTAGATAGAGAGTAACCTGTTTGTCAGGTTTCCCATCTTCATTTGGTAAAAATGCGATGAAGTTTCTGTCCGCAGCATTGACAGATTGAATCCATTCAATTTCCTTCACTGCACCTTTTACACCTTCCCACGACATGGATTCAACCGCATTGTTGACCTGTTCCAGAAGTTGCTCAACATGTGTCCAATTGTTTTGGATTAAATGACCGATTTCTTGTTGCTTCTCTACTTTAGCCCCAAATCCTTCCAAGGCTCTTTCCTGTTGGGCTAGGCGCCGCTCAAGTCTTTCTACATCGGTGGAATGCCCCCGGCCAGGGGCTGCGACATCCAGTGCTTCTGCCTCCCTTCTGGCCAGCGCATGAGCATCATGTGGTCCTAGCCATTCATCTACTGCTTCACACATAGTTTCGTATTCTTTGTACTCTTGATTTTGAAGCGTTGTCAATACCATTGGCCATGCTTGTTCGTACCCATCTTTACCGCTGAATAAGTATCCTTTCCAGTTTCCGTGAAGCATTGATTGAAGGGATTCCCAAATTTTACTCAAGTCCACGCTACTAATTTCTGCATCAGCGTCGTTGCCCGTTTCCGCACAAATTGCTCCAGAAATACCACCTCCAAGATTCAAGACTCCTCCTAGCGTTCGCCCTAGGCTCTTATCGCTCGATTTCATTAGTTCACTGAAAGAGTCAAAATCGAGTTTATACGGGTCTTGTGCAGCAGGTGGTGGTGAATACTTTACCCCTTTTTTTAGGATCCTATCAGCATAAGTTGCATGAGTTAATGGTTGAATAATCATATCATCTCCATCAGTGAGAATAATATTTCCATCTCGAAATACTTCCACATAGAGATGGAAAACACCGTGTGAATTTTCGAATATAAATCGCAGCACTCTATCAAAACCGATCTGTTCAACAGCCTTCAAACGAGCGTTCGTCAGCACTTTTCTAAGCACCATCGCAAAAGGAGCGGGATATTGGGGCATAGGTCTGTCTCTTTGGCTTGTGTAAATTCGCTTACCTCTAACTAGTACAAGGTCGGTATTTCCTCCCGCCTTTGCTCTTAATCGTAGCACTACCTGCTCGTAGTGCGGTTGGTAGCACTTTTTACAGTGAGATCCGACAATCTGCGACAACTCTTTTGCAATCGCCCGCAGATCTAGGCCACTCATCACGGTCTTCATTCTGGAAACCACCCTTCGCCTTCTTTTCTTAGATTACCGTCTTTTTCATGCGATTGCAAATGGGCCAATGTCTGGTTAGCAGCAAGCCTTGGATGCGCACCTGGAGTATCGCTATATGCTATCTGTGAAATTTTTTCTAAATCTGAATATCCTGCCTGAACAGCTGCTAGGACTTTGTCGTGTCTGATTGAGCGATGTCGTATGTAGTGCTCAAGTGTTTTACCAGGTAGGGGTATTACAGGCCCGTGGGCAGGGAAAATTAGGTGTGGATCGAGATCTAATAACCTCTCGAGTTGTTTGATGTAAGTATTCATTTCACCTTCACCGGGGCGAATCAGTATTGTGCCAATTCCTGCAACCATATCGCCTGCTACAATTCCGCAATCAGATACCAGACACAGGTGATCTGGGTGGTGTCCGGGTGTATGTAAGACAGTCCATTTCTGGTTTCCTAACTCTAAAACTTCGCCGTCTTTGAGAACCCTGTCAGAGCTTTCTGAGGCAGACCAAATTGGAACATTAAATGCTTCTTTCAGAAGAACATCGTCTGCGAGATGGTCTGGGTGATCGTGTGTGTAAAACACTGCAATTAGGACGCCATTGTGTCTTTCGACTGCTTCCACTACAGAACTCATACCCTTCCTATCTCTAAAAGCAGGGTCGACCAAAATAAATTCACCCTCTGGGTCTCCGATTAGGTAGCAATTTGTATGATTGGCTGGAGGTAATGTTGCGGTCTTTACAGGCACGACCTCTACTCCGTGTGCAAATAAAATCGAGCGCCTAGCGGGCATTCGAGTTTCAAGGTCCTCGGCAACCATTTCCATGTTTTGATTTACCAGATTCAAGCATCTATCTACTTCCATAAGCAGCGTGACAACTGGTGGTGCAATTTTGATTGCATTGTTTTGCCATGCACCAATCCAGTCGGATGGCCGCATCCATCGTGCATCATCAAATTCTGTTTGACCAACCAATGAAACGTCATCATGGTTTGAGGAGTGGATATGCAGGAAGGTATTTTCAAATCTTACTGGAGAAAATGGTGGTGTTGTTCGCATGGAAATTATGCGTATACCAGAAGTGTCACAGGGAATATCTCCATCCAAGGCTAGAGGGAACCAATTTGATTTGTCCTCGACAACCATAGCACGGAAATTGTTGTCAACAGATACCAAGCGTCCGTCCATGGGAGCCAATCCCAATTCTTCAACAACCTCTCTAAGTATCGCACAGTGCTGAGTTGATATGCCAAGCGAGTCACTAGCGGCAACATCTACACGGGATACACCGCCCCCAGGGAACGCCCAGTATCCGGGGAATGATGGCATAGATTCGCTTCTATTTCCGAGCAGTACTTCGACTCCGTCCCTTCCATCTCTAGTGATCATTAGAGTTGCAGATGGGCGAGGTGGTCTGCTCTGTTCATCAGGCGAACCTATACTTTGAGCCCCCCCGGTCATATCCGGTGCCAGTACACAAATGGTTTCAAGTCATAACATGGTTTGGGCCAAACATGGTCACAATTGAGGAGGATCTCGAGATGCTGGCCAGAGCGATCGATATGGGTATCGATCCATTCCCACCACCAAGGCCTAAACGACCGTGGGCAAAATATGCGATTGCCTCGTTTATCAGTATAATGATGATTAGCTGGGTTTCAAAATTCCTTATGCGTTTTTTGTGAAGCATTGATATGTTAAAATCGACTGAGAGCCCTGTGCGCCTGCGCAGTTTCCTGCTGGTTTTACTGTTCCTTCTTCCCGGATGCTTGGGGGAATCTGAACAGGATACTGATTCAGGTGATGATTCTGTAGCGAGTATTGAAGTCTGGTATACCTTTGCACCAGAGACTCTCGAAGAAGAGATATTTTTGGATTCTGTGGACTCATTTATTCAGGATACTGGTGTTGATGTCAAGGCAACATGGATTCCATACGGCGAAGCGGATCAGCAATTCTTGATTGCTTCTCAGGGAGGAGTAGCACCTGATTTGATTAGAATATCATCAGATTCCTTAGGCAAATTTGGTGGCAAAAGGGTGGATGGTGCTCCGTTATTTGAAGACTTGCGACCACATCTAACTCCTGCACAAAGAGAAGGTTTTGATACAACTTCGCTCCACTCAATGCAATATGAAGAATCACTTTACGCAATCCCGGCAAGTTACGATTGTCTTTCATTGATTTACAACAAAGATCTATTCATTGGAATGGAGGAACCAAATGAGGATTGGACACTCGAGGATTTGAAAAGTGCAGGTGAGCAAGTCGGTTTAGAATTTCCAGTTAAAAATCCGTACTGGTGGTTCCCTTTCCTAGGCGGGTATGGTGGCGAATTATTCGACGAAAATGGTACTCCTACACTAGATGAAAATGGGGCTTCAGAATCTTTAGAATGGGTGATGGACCTTGAATTAGAGCATGGGATTATTCCCACTGGAACCCAGATTACAGGCATGGAGGACTCATTTGAGGCTTGGGAAACTGGTATGATAATCGATGGGCCATGGAATTGGGTTAGGTATGGAAAAGGTATTGAGAACTTGGGCCAAACCCTGCTGCCAAAGGTAAGTGAGGAGGGGGGGCGACTCTCGCCACTTGTTACATACAAGGGATGGGCCGTTTCGAAGCAAAGCCCCGAAAAGGTAGCTGCTACAGAACTAGCACTCCATTTATCCAGTGACGAGGTTCAGAAAGAATTAGCTTTGAGGACATATACAATTCCGACTTCGAAAGGCCTGAAATTTGATACGGACATACTTGCAGATGAAGTGATATCCGGATTTATCGAACAAGCCGACATAGGAACGCCCGCTCCAACAGCGCTTGGCATGGCTTTGGTATACGATGCTTTGCCCCCTGCATTCGAACAGGTATACGCAGAAGTTACGAATGCAGAAGATGCCTTGGCGATGGCGGACGAGCAGTTGGAATTGATGATTTCAGAAGCAGATATTGCCGATAAAGCGGAATTGATAGAAGGTTACCGAACCGCAGAGATTGAATTTGAAATTGGACAGGGAAATCACTCTATTTTCATAGACGGCGAATTACATTCCACACTTAAGCAAGGAGAAACCGTGGTTGATATCTATTCAGGATGTCTGAGTTCGTATTCAAATGAATCAATATTCAGTTGCTCAATTACTGGATTGATACCTAATCAAGAGCACGAAATTATTGTGAATGATTCCAATGGAATAATCTACCAAGAAACCGTTGTTTCAAGTGTCGAGGATATATTACCAGAACCAGGTGGTACAAGCGGTGTTTTGTTTGCTGTTGGTTCTATAATTCTCTCATTAATTGCGCTGCTTTCATACGGTGCTTGGATAGATAGGAAACAATCCTCATCAAGAGGCGCTCATCTATACATAGCACCTGCACTAATGGCTTTGGCTGTTCTAACATTTTATCCGGTGTTCTATGGCCTCTACCTCTCTATTACCAATTCAAGCCAGTCAAGACTAGGCGATGAATCTGTGATTGGCTTCGAAAATTTCATTGAGGTTTTCACGGCAGAAGGTTTCCTTCAAGTCACGGTTTTCACTCTTGTATGGACGTTAACTAACGTAATTGCTCACATTGGTATTGGCTTGTTTTTAGCACTCATTCTTAACGATAAGAGAATCCGAGGCCGTGTTGCATACAGAACAATCATGTTACTGCCGTGGGCAATTCCATCTTACATTTCTGTTTTAATTTGGCGTGGTGTATTCGAACCGGGTGGATTGCTCAACGAATTGCTGGGCACAGATTTGAATTTGCTAGCCGATCCAACTGGTGCGCAAATCGTTGTAATTCTGGTTAATATTTGGCTTGGAGTACCGTTTATGATGATGTCCTTGTCGGGAGCTTTGCAATCTATTCCTCGTGAGATGTATGAGGCTGCGGAGGTTGATGGAGTCAATGATTGGGACCAATTTAGACACCTAACATTACCAAATCTGAAGAGTGCACTAGTCCCTCTCTCTCTACTCGGTTTCATCTGGACATTCAACATGTTCAATGTCATTTATTTGATGACTGATGGGGGGCCAAATCTCACATACGGCCCTGGTTCTACTGATATTCTAATCACCTATGTTTACGACGTAGCATTTACCAAAGGCCAATACGGCTTAGCAGCTGCTTGGTCGGTAGTAATATTCGCAATGTTGGTAGCATTTTCCTGGATATACATGAAGCAAACCAAGGCAACGGAGGCAGTATCATGACCGGTGAAAGAGTGATGCGAGATTGGTATGCTCCTCTAGAGATATACACCCTTTCCTCTTGGTTAAGAGTAGCAGTTGTAGTCAATATCTGCTTGCTTCTTTTCGACTATTTGAGGGGCGATGGTTTGTTGTATTCCCTTGTTGGAATCACATTGATGTCACTGCTGGTTTACAGCTTACCAGACGGTAGAATTTCCTGGCGAAGGGATGTTTCACTCGTACTTTCGGGTAGTCTCATCTTGGTAGGTATTTTGTCCGTTATGTCCGCTCCTATTGGTTTCGTAATTTGGATGGAATCATGGCTAATAATTCCTGGATTTATTTCTCTATATTGGATCTCATCACCGTATGTTTCTAGATGGAATAAAGAAAGAATGGAACTCGGAAAAATCGAGGAAGGGTTGGCAAGAAATAAAGAGCAGTCAGCGGGATATCAACGTATTGGCAAGCACGTAATATTGGCACATTTCGCTTTCATAGTAATGCTACCAGTAATTTGGATAATAGATATTTCACTATCCCCTGGAAATGCTCTAAGCGGAAGTTTTGGGGATTCTTTCACTACCGAACATTATTCGAAAATACTGGGTGGTGACCGATTCCGTGTTTGGATGTCTAATTCGCTTATTGTCTCGATAGGTACCACTGTTGCAGGTTTAGCCTTGGCAGTTCCTGCTGCTTACGCTTTCAGCAGGTACAAATTCAGCGGTAGAGACCCTGCTATGTTCTCCTTTTTATTGGTACAAATGTTCCCTGGAATAATTATCCTGGTTCCTTATTTTATGGTTATGAAGTCACTTGGTCTGCTCAATTCACACCTCGGTTTAATTCTGGCATATTCAGTAACTGCTCTACCACTCTGTGTTTGGATGCTAAAGGGTTTCTTCGACACTGTACCGCGAGAACTGGAGGAGGCCGCATTGCTAGATGGTTGTAACAGATTTGAGATATTTGCAAAGATAGTTCTCCCATTATCGCTTCCTGCAATCGCTGTAACTGCACTATTCTCATTCCTTGCAGCATGGAATGAATTCCTGCTTGCATTAACATTCAATACTTCGAATGATATGTACACATTACCAGTTGGACTAGCATCTATGATATCCTCAACTGGACAGTCATGGGGAGATTTTGCAGCGGCAAGTCTGCTCGTCTCTTTGCCCGTTGTCATTTTGTTTATTGTATTCCAAAAATTCCTCATCGAGGGATTATCAGCAGGAGGGGTCAAGGGGTGATTCTATGGTATCAGTGAGGTATGAGAAAGTAACGAAAAGATATGATGATGGAACAGAAGCTGTCAAAGGACTAGATCTTGAGGTAAACGACGGAGAGTTTCTGGTACTTCTTGGCCCATCCGGTTGTGGGAAATCTACCACTCTACGTATGCTAGCGGGTTTAGAAGACATCTCTGATGGTGAAATCAAAATTGATGATGCCAGAGTCAACGATTTGCCGCCTGGCGCTCGCGGTTTAGGCATGGTTTTCCAGTCCTATGCACTTTATCCTCACATGAATATTCATGATAATTTGTCATTTGGGTTGAGGCGATTGAAGGGTGATGAAAAGTTGTCCGCTGAAGAGATTAAGTCAAGAGTCGATGAAATGGCAAGGATGCTCGGTCTTAGCGAGGAATTAGCCAAACGCCCAAAGGAACTATCAGGTGGTCAAAGGCAAAGAGTCGCTTTAGGTCGAGCATTAATCAAACGGCCAAAGGTATTGTTGATGGATGAACCGCTCTCTAATTTAGATGCTGAGTTACGTCATCAAATGCGTAGTGAGATACGCCGGCTTCACGAAGAGTTAGGATGTACAACCATTTACGTGACTCACGACCAAATCGAGGCTATGACTTTAGCAGACAGAATCGCAATACTCGACAAGGGAGAGCTACAACAACACTGCCCACCAATGGAAGCATACAATAATCCTGCAAATGATTTTGTCAAGGGGTTTTTAGTCAAGCATCTAAACGATATCAAGGAGACTGCAGATAAATTATTCAAGAGTTGAGATTAATGCGCAAGGCAATTTTACTCGTATTGATGTTNATGGCGCTTACCATGCCATCTGCAAATGCAGATACTGACGAAGGTATATTGTTCACTTGGACTGGAAGTGCCACAACAGTAGAATTGATCGGCGAATGGNATTGGGACTCTCCAATCATAATGAGCGAATCGGCAGGGATTTGGTCTACTACTGTGGATTTAGACGATGGCTTGTATTGTTACAAGTTCAGAGTCGATGGTNATAACTACATTTTTGACCCCGAAAATGCGTATCGTGGTTATTGTGATGGGATTGAAAATTCGGTCNTTAGAGTGGGAGTTACTCCCCCACTATCACACCAAATATTAGAAAACAGATTGATTGTATCCAGTGTAGAAAATCCAAATATGGATTATCAATTCATCCAGAATGGTTCTTCATGGGAGCTAAATCTAGACCAACTGCAGAATGGCAAGCACACAATCAAATTAACAGCAGATGGAAAAGAATCTCTGGCCGTATTTTGGACTGGACCTAACGCAGATTTTGTCTGGGATGATGCCCTCATCTACATGGTTATGACCGATAGATTCGTCAATGGTAATTCAAGTAATGATGGTAATCCATCGGGTGCAGAGCCAGAGGCAGATTGGATGGGAGGAGATTTAGAGGGTATCACCCAAATGATAGAGTCTGGATATTTCACAGACCTTGGTGTAAATGCACTGTGGATTTCCCCATTCAATACTAATCCTGCCGGGTCATATATCGCAGCAGATGGACAACATCAGGTGTCAGGATATCACGGATATTGGCCGACTGAGCCACGCCAAGTAGACCCTCGCTTTGGGGGCGAGGAGGCCCTAACTGAGATGATAGAAGCTGCTCACAATGCCGGGCTTAGAGTGATGGCAGACTTTGTAGTAAATCATGTTCATGAAGACCATGTATATGCTCAAGAGCATCCAGAATGGTTCAATCAAGGTTGTATTTGTGGAACAGATATGTGCGATTGGACAGAGCGCAGATTGGACTGTCTATTCATGGATTATATGCCTGATTTAGATTGGAAAAACCGTGACGCAAGCGAGCAGATTATCGAAGATGCATTGTGGTGGGCTGAGACATTTGACTTGGATGGATTAAGAGTAGATGCAGTAAAGCACGTTGATGACTACGCAATGACAAATCTTGCCATGAGAATTAATGAAAGGTTTGAATCAACCGGGACAGATTTCTATCTCAAGGGAGAAACCGCAATGGGATGGTCCGGACATTCTTTGGAAGAAAATGTCGAACAATATTCGACAATTAATCGCTACATTGGCGAGGACGCGCTAGATGGACAAGCAGATTTCGTGCTTTATCACGCAGTGGTAGACAATGTATTTACCACTGGCAATATGAATTACATTCACCTTGATTATTGGACGAACAGAAGTCAAGATCAGTATGTAGACGGAGCAATTATGGTACCTTATTTGGGTAGTCACGACTCATCTCGCTATATTTCGCGAATTCAAAATGATGGTACGCAATGGAACCAGTGGGAGGAGCAGTCAAGACCAACCGTTCCATCTGCAACATCTTACCAAGACGCNAAACAGGGCATAGCATGGTTGCTAACCACTCCCGGTGCGCCAATGTTGTACATGGGTGACGAGTTTGGCCAGCACGGTGGAGCGGATCCAGATAATAGGAGAATGCTTGATTTTTCTNTAACTGAAAACCAACAAGAGCTCAAGAATTTCACATCTGAAATTGCTAATATTCGCCTCGAGAACGAGGCGCTTAGAAGAGGTGTTTACTCAACATATCACGCAGAGACAGATATGGTCGCATACGAAATGACATCGAATGANCAGAGTCTACTGGTTGTTCTAAATCGTGGCGGGTCAAACCAATTACAAACGAGTTACAACGANCTTATTTACGGCCAGGCTACCCTTCAAGACAATATTCTGTCCATACCTGAGGATTCGGTAACGATTCTTGCCTTTTCCACANACGATGAGAGCCAGTCTGGGAATCAAACCATCGTCAATAATTCGACCTTAGAAACGGAGAATAATACAGGCGAGCAAACCGATAATACAACCCAAGAGAATGCATCTCAAACAGGACAAACTAAAATTTGTGAGGGATGTTGTGGGGATGACTTTGAGATTCCTGTAACAGAAGAATGTTCGGTGGTTGACTGCTCTCCTTGTGTAAAAGATCCAGTATCGGAAGAGGAGGCAGGTGCTGAGGTAACTACGATAATCAGAAATTCATTATTCGTATTAGTATTAATTGCAGTTGTATTCTTCATTCAAATGAATCGTAATAGGGAAGATAATCCCTAATCATCCTCGCTCCGGTAAAACCTGCAGATGTCGCAATTGATGCTCGCATCATGTCACACCATTTTTCCTCTCCATCCCTCCATGCAGTTAGGACTTCATTCTCGATTACGTCCAAAACATTTTTTGCGTCGCGAACATCATTTCGCTCATCATTTGCTTCACCGATAGCCCAACCATTTACTCCGTGTTCACAACCTTCTGGCCACCAGCCATCTAGGATACTGCAGTTAGGAACGCCATTCATTGCGGCTTTCATACCTGATGTTCCTGAAGCCTCCATTGGTCTTATCGGATTGTTTAGCCAAATATCCACCCCTCCCGTCATTGCTAGCCCTGTAGCCATTGAATAATCCTCAATGAATGCGATCGGTATGTCCTTTTCCAATTCTTTGGCAGAATCAAATATTGACTTAATCAACGCTTTACCTCCTTCGTCACGAGGATGTGCTTTACCTGAGAATACGAATTGAATCTTACCAGAACCAATCTTTCGCAGTCTCTCCAAGTCGTGAAATACTAGATTTGCTCTCTTGTAAGTTGCAAATCTTCTTGCAAATCCAATGGTTAGCCTGTCTTTCTCGAGTTTGACTCCGGTGCTAGCCTCGACCAATTCGCGTAGTATTTGTCTGGCAGATTCTCTTGATTCCATCAATTCCGAATTGGGAATCTTGTTTGCGCCATGCAATAGGTTTGGTTCTTCTCTCCATCCGGACAAGTGGCTGTCAAACAGCTTGGCCATCGGGGGAATTGTCCAGGTGAGATGATGCACCCCGTTTGTAATTGGAACGATTTCTTTCCCTGTAAACATAGTTGAAGCAACCTCAGCATTCAGTTTACTTACCGCATTTACAGAACCTGATAGAGAAATACCGAGGTGAGACATTGAAATTCTGCGACCATTCTCATAATCGCCGGCCTCGACTACCAATTGTTTGGCATCATCAGGTAGCATTTCGCCGAGAACTTCCTCAACCGCTGACCATTCAAATCTGTCATGTCCTGCCGGAACAGGAGTATGAGTGGTGAATAGAACACGTTTTGCCAAGTCTTCTCTACTCCAACCATTGTTCAGCATTTCAAGCAGAGCAAATGTGCAATGTCCCTCGTTTAGGTGAAGACCTGTAAGTTTGAATCCTAATTTTTCTAGACCCCTTAATCCACCTACGCCAAGGAGGTATTCTTGTCTGATTCTTGTAGAATCATCCCCTCCATAAAGTGTCATTCCTAATTCTTGGTGTTCAGGACTATTCTTTTCATGTAGAGTGTCTAAGAAGAAGACCGGGACCATCTTTCCAGATGTACCGAATACTTCTGACTTCCAAATCTTCGCATGGATTTCGGTTCCATCCAGTGGTAGAGAAATTTCAATTTTAGTGTCAAAGAGGAACTTTGTAGGGTCAATTTCTGGATATGTTTCTGTCTGTCTTCCAGCGGTGTCTAGGCTTTGCTTACCATACCCTTTCCTGTATAGCAATGTCATTGCAACCAAGGGTATACCTGCATCGGCAGCGCTCTTTACATGATCTCCTGCAAGAACGCCAAGTCCGCCAGAATATGTGTGTAGGTCCGACCAGAGGCCAATCTCTGCCGTAAAGTAACCAACGAACCCCATGCGGTCCACCGTATGCAGTGTAGGTTATGATTATCGCGACTGGATTAATCAAATCCAGACATCATTTTCTGAAGTCAAATCGCTTTCTGCTTCACCGGTATTAATTACGCCACGGGGCTCCACAATCATGATTTTACATTCCTTGGAAGCATGCGGTTTGTGCATTACTCCTTTTGGGACAACGTACATTTCTCCAGCATTGAGTTCGACGGTTTCTNCTTCAAATTCAATCAGCATAGAGCCTTCTATTACGATGAAAACCTCATCGGTATGCCCGTGATTATGCCATGTAAATTCGCCTTCAATTTTCACTAGTTTGAACTGATAGTCATTCATTTCAGCGATGACTTTGGGCGACCAGTGGTCAGAAAATTTTGAGAATTTATCATTAAAATTGATTTTCTCCATGCTATACTGGATGCGGCTCTATTACTTGTCCTTATCCAATGTGAACTTACTCAATCCCGGTGCGAAGTTTCTCCTCCGCAATATGATCCTTCCAGTATTGAGTCATTTCCTTCGCCAGGTATTTGTCATAACATGCTTTGCAAAGTTCAATTTTCTTTGAATTCGACCCATGGTACAGAAATGTAGGCTTGTCCTCATCGCACGCCGTGCACTTGCCGGTAAGGGTCTTGNTTTCCATATNCNANTCTCAGNAATTGTGTTATTTAGACATGGCTGGAAATTGATTTGGTAGTTATGGCTGTGTTGATTTGGGGTTAATATCGATNATANAATTNCTATTAATTTNAACACCTTTAATTATTAATTCCCACTGGCCCAACCATGCCATGCGAATGTTGTGATTGTAACCCCTGTGGATCTAGCTGCTCTTGTGACGGATGCTGCTGAAGTTCCTAGTGAACTAATTCCCTAGAGGGAATGTTTGGCACACCGTGTGCTGTGTTAGGATTCAGGGCAAAGACCGGTTGGTACTGGATGTCTTCTACTGAGATTTCTGATACTCTGTATATCCATCGACAAGTATCATGTGGGGCACGGTTAAGGCTGCTAGTCCTATGAAAATCACCTGCAATAATGCGGGCTCAAAACCTATGTTACTGGATTGCTGAGCAAGAATAATTAGTCCAGCAGCCCATGAGATTGCAGAAAATAGAATCGTGGTTTTAGTGATTTGTAGTTTGGTAATTGTGTCCGAGAGCATCGCACGCATACTTGCAAAGTGGCGAATTGAGTGAATCAAACAGAAGTAGATTGCAAATCCTACCAGAGGTGGTAGAATGGAGAAGATAAGTGCAAGACCTGCAATTTCTGCCAACAAAGATCCGCGCTCACCAGTGTTCTTGTTGACCATTGATAGAATCGCAAAAATAAGTGTCATTGGAACTACTGAATTCAGGAATAGCCAGACCAGTTCAGTGTTGGAGCCAATAAGGACTTGGAATATTTCGTCAGCATCCACTCTGTGAAATTGGCTAATCCCACCAATTACAACTCCACCACGAGCTAAACTTTCGGTAACAGAGGGTTCTTCTCCATCCGTGTTTACATCTCCTTTACCGAAGTGATACATGCTAATACCCAGGAAAATGATGAAACTAATCGCAGGCGCAACGAACCAGAAGCCGACTACTAAAGCGGCCATGGCGACATAACCAATGAGGAAGGTAGCGGCCTTCTTTTTGCTCTCCATCCAACCAAAGTGTGCAGCAAGAGCGCCATCCATTGCACCGTGTGGTAGGCCGATGAAAACAACGCACATGAGGGCAATAAGATTCAATGTATCCATACTGGATAAAGCGGTAGTTAGACTCATGACACCACCTTTTGAGGTCTACTGAACATTAATTTCGATACTCCACGGATAAACGGTAACTTAGGCATAGCCATGATTACCTTGAGCCTAATTCTCCATGAAGCATTTCCACTCATAAATTGAATA
>PBGS01000040.1 GCA_002720115.1 Methanobacteriota archaeon | reverse complement strand
AGAGAGTAATTATTGATGCATTTAATCTGGAAAGATGTTTTGAAGAACGTCTGGATAAAGCAATCTTGCATGCTGAAAATTGTTTGTACAAACATGATGGAGAGATGAACTTTAACATCATTGTACAAATTAAGCAAGAAACTGTTGATTCAGGATTCCTTAAGCATTCTTCGTACAAACGATTTAAGAGAAGAATCTCCACCTTAGACAAGAAGTGGAAACGAGTATTTGGCGTGAGCTTGACTGAACAAATCGTGTAAAAAGTTCCATGAGGGTTTAAATAACTGTTGATACTGTATTATCACATGTTCGAAGATCACTTGTTTCATTTGTTTGGTTTAGGAATCGAAGATTGGATGGAAGAGAATGAAGTCATTGCTGAATTCGTTTCATGGTCAGAAAGAGTAATTCTAGATGATGACCAAACTGGCCATAGAGATTCTCTAGAAATAAATTATGAAGAGGCTGAAATTGCAGTTAATTTCCTTCTTTTACACGGCGAGGGAAATCTGATGATTGCACTTGATTCGGCAAAAATTGTCGAGATTTCCGAAGGATTCCCAAAAACCCTCATGCAGCAACTGATTGAAATGGCATCTACACCCTTGACCAAACATCAGTTTCTATCAGACAAACAAATAGGTGAACTTGAATGAATTGTCAAAAGCATCGAGTAGAGATGTTAGAGGTGGATGGNAAAATGGAATGCCCATTCTGTGTAGCAGAATTGTTTGATGTTTCGTCTGANTTGTCATTGGNAGAATAAAATTACAACTTTTCTGTTTCATAGCGCAAACGATTTCCCAAAACAAAACCGATGGTATTCACAACTAAGTCGGATGCTTTGTTGTCCCATGTTTCTNTTACAAATTCATATGGAAGATACAACTCCAAAACTTCCCATCCAATAGATAAGAAAAGAAATAACCACCAATTANTGAATAAGAATCTACCGACAAACGTCCACTGTACGAAATGACCTAGTGACCAGATGTTGATAAGAGTCAAACTCAGTTCACCAAACTAAGGAGGATCATGANCCGCAGCTTAGGCAATCATCAGGTGTATCGAGCGAACAAGCTATTGCTTCCATGCTGGTGGCTTCCGCACGATTTGCCAATCCTTCAACAGTTTCATCTTCTGCTTTCTTTTGTTCNACTGTAAATTGAATCGCATCTGCTGCTGCTTTAGTACGTAGATAATACATACCGGTTTTGAGACCTCTCCTCCATCCATAGAAGTGCATCGAAGTCACTTTTGCAGGGTTGGCGTCAATCATGTGAATATTCAGAGATTGGCTCTGATCTATGTACGCTCCACGGTCTGCAGCCATGTCGATAACATGCTTTTGCTTTATTTCCCATGTTGTCTTGTAGAGGTCTTTCAAATCTTGGGGAATTGATGCGATTCCTTGTACACTACCTTTGTGT
The DNA here is from genome assembly GCA_002720115.1 of Methanobacteriota archaeon. Lineage (GTDB taxonomy): Archaea > Thermoplasmatota > Poseidoniia > Poseidoniales > Poseidoniaceae > MGIIa-K1. Next base: position 35,190 of record PBGS01000040.1, on the reverse strand, counting down.
CTTAAGATCTCATCTTTCATCTCCACCGACCAAAGGCCCCTTTGNATTAAGTCATTTACAAGATGCTTATTCAAAACTATAAACTCACCAGATAGTGTTCTTCGAACGTACAGATTAGATGTAAACGCTTCAAAGCACTCGTTGTTGCCTAGAATTTGGCTTGTTGAAGCGGTAGGCATTGGTGCAACCAATAGGGAATTTCTCATCCCGTGTTCCATAATTTCTGCTCTAAGAGTATCCCAATCCCATCTTCCTGAGTGTTCNGTTACACCCCAGAGGTCTGGTTGTAGAAGCCCTTTACTAGCCGGGGAACCCTCAAATGAAGAGTAAGCACCGAATTCTTTGGCCTGGTCCAAACTAGCACTGCAGGCTGCATAGTAAATTGTCNCGAATATCTCACGGTTCAATTGGTGAGCAGCATCGGTTTCAAATGGCAGTTTAAGCATGGCAAATGTGTCCGCTAACCCCTGAACTCCCAGACCTATTGGCCTGTGGCGCATGTTGGAATTTTTGGCTTCCTGGACTGGATAGAAATTCACGTCAATCACACGGTTTAGGTTCCCCGTTGCGTGATAGGTTACATCGAATAATTNCTNGTGGTCGAATGTTCCGTTTGCTGCATCGACAAACTTTGGAAGAGCAATAGAGGCGAGGTTACAGACTGCGACTTCGTCAGGTGCAGTGTATTCAAGTATCTCCGTGCAGAGATTAGATGAGCGNATTGTGCCGAGATTCTTTTGATTTGACTTCTCGTTGCACGCATCCTTGTAGAGCATGTATGGCGTTCCTGTTTCAATCTGAGCCTGGGTAATAGCATCCCATAATTCACGAGCTCTAATGGTCTTTCTTGCTCTTCCTTCCGACTCGTACTTTGCGTACAATGCACGGAATTCATCACCATAGCAGTCATGTAGTCCGGGACATTCATTAGGACAAAACAATGACCATTCTGCGTTCGCTTCAACTCTCTCCATAAACAGGTCAGGAGTCCAAAGAGCATAGAATAAATCTCGAGCTCTCATTTCTTCTTTACCGTGGTTCTTCCTTAGGTCAAGGAATTCAAAGATATCAGGATGCCAAGGTTCTAGGTATATGGCGATACTACCTTTGCGCTTACCGCCACCTTGATCGACATAACGTGCTGTATCGTTGAATACTCTTAGCATTGGAACCAGACCATTTGAGTAACCATTGGTTCCTTTAATGTAAGATCCCTTGGATCTTACTTGATGGATGGAAAGACCAATCCCTCCTGCGGATTTTGAAATTCTAGCACACTGTTTCAATGTGTCATAGATCCCATCTAGTGAATCATCGATCATCGTTAACAGGAAACAAGATGACATCTGCGGGGTAGGGGTCCCTGAATTGAACAAAGTAGGGGTAGCATGAGTAAACCAACCTTCGCTCATTAGATCGTAGGTCTGCAGAGCTTTTTCGATATCTCCATGATGAATTCCAACAGACACTCTCATCAGCATATGTTGAGGTCTTTCCGCAACTTTTCCATCTANCTTAAGTAGATAGGAACGTTCTAGCGTTTTGAAACCAAAGTAGTCGTAATTGTGATCTCTTTGGTAATCTATGTGAGAATCTAAGGTTTCTTTNTTATCCATTATTATTTGATATATCTCTTCAGAAATAAGAGGTGCATGTAAGCCAGATTCTGAATCCATGTAATTTCTAAGGTCTGAAATTACCTCGCTGAANACATTCTTTGTTGAACGGTGTAAATTGTCTACGCATATTCTTGCTGCAAGCTTAGAATAATCTGGGTGTTGAGCAGCGAGAGAAGCGGCTGTTTCAGCAGCCAATTCATCTAGTTCTGTAGTAGTTACTCCATCGTANAGTCCCTCGATAACAAGTTTGCTTACCAAACCAGGGTCGACCCATTCTTGATTCAGACCCTCAGAAAGTTTTGACAGCTTCTCTTGTATAGCGTCGAACCTGACATCTTCTTTCTCTCCATTCCTCTTTACTACTTGTAGACCCATTCTTTCTGTCCCCCTGATTCCTTTCCTTGTGAGCGTGCAGCATCCGTTGTCGGACGCGGGCGGTTTAGAAGTCTTCCTCCATTGAGAAGCGCTGTTGTACCGCTCCTAGGCTGGATGAGCCCATCACNCCGGCTTTCTGATACTCGCCAACTCTCTTCTCGAAGAAATTGGTTTTACCTTGCATTGAGATCATCTCCATCCACGGGAATGGGTTCTCAGCATTGTATATTTTTGGAACACCAAAAGCTACCAANAGTCTGTCGGCTACGAAGTGAATGTATTGTTTCATCAAATCTGCGTTCATACCGATTAGAGATACAGGCAATGCGCTGGTTACGAATTCGATTTCTATTTCCACAGCCTCAGAAATAATCTGTGTTATCTTCATTTCTCCTGCGCCACGTACCAGCATTGAGTGTAGTAGGCATGCAAAATCACAGTGCAATCCCTCATCCCGGCTAATCAATTCATTAGAGAATGTTAAACCAGGCATTAATCCGCGCTTCTTAAGCCAGAAAATTGCGCAGAATGAACCGGAAAAGAATATTCCTTCTACTGCCGCAAATGCAACCAGTCTTTCAGCGAATGATGCTCTCTTTTGGTCCAACCAGCGAAGAGCCCACTTGCCTTTCTTTTCAACAGAAGGAACGGTCTCTAGAGCCTTGAATAGGTGGTCTTTTTCGTTTGGATCTTTAATGTAGGTGTCAATTAACAAGGAGTAGGTTTCTGCGTGAATATTTTCCATCATTATTTGGAAACCATAGAAAGTTCTTGCTTCTGCCCACTGAACCTCATTTGCGAAATTTACTACTAGGTTTTCATTAACTATACCATCCGACGCNGCAAAGAAGGCAAGAACATGCTTGAGGAAATGCTGCTCATCACTGGAAAGTGATTCCCAATCTTTAGCATCCTCAGCTAGGTCTATTTCTTCTGCAGTCCAGAAGGATNCAGCATGTTTCTTGTACATCTCCCAGACTTCGGCATGTTCTATAGGGAACAGTACAAATCGGTCTAGAGATTCTCTTAGCATTGGCTCGACGAATTCTGATGATAAGTCAACGTCAAAGCCGTCTTTATTATGTGATTCTGGCATCATCTTGTATNCCTCCCGGGTTTTACTCGCGGTGGAATTTACCTGCCGTACAAACGAGCCTATAATGTTGTGTAATCCCAAGCTACCTCTGGACATGATTTTTCGATTCAAGTTTTGTAGGCAGTAAATTTCTCTGAGTTATGCTATTTTGATAAAAATCGCTAATATCTAACAACATTATCGAATAGTAAAANTGTGCCCTGAACCCAAAGACATTGAAGCCCCGCTGTTTCGGGGATTACATGAGAGAATCCGTAGAAGTACTTTTTGCGAAAATNGACAAAGATGCCTCCGTACCAACAAGAGGTAGTAAATCAGCAGCGGGCTGGGATTTGAGAGCGCTTGAAGACACGACGGTGGTAAAAGGAAGGTCGACAAAAATCCGTACTGGCCTTGTCGTGGGAATCCCTGAAGGCTGGGAAGGTCAAATCAGATCAAGATCNTCACTAGGAGCCAAGGGCATGATAATGCCTAACGGAATTGGCACNATAGATTCTGATTACAGAGGNGAATTAATGGTTCTCGCCACATGGATAGGCGATGGTGAAGGCATAGAATTAGCTAAGGGGGAGAGAATAGCCCAATTGCTAATATCTCCTATCCCAGTTACANNTTACAAAGAGGTCAGCCTAGAAGAATTATCTACGACGGAAAGAGGAGATGGCGGGTTTGGTAGCAGTGGAAGATTCTGAGGAGTTTNTATGAGGAAATTCGTGATTAACAACATTGGCAAAATAAGCCACTCTGAGGCTGATGAGTTGATGCGAATAATGCAAGCGAAAAGAATAGAAGACGAGATTATTGATACGATATTGATATGCGAACATGATGAGGTTGTAACTATAGGGCCAAGAGCGAGAAACGATGGNNTTCTTCCTCCTNAAGATTACAACGCCTTGCCNGTTGATAGAGGAGGAGGTTTGACCTGGCATGGTCCCGGCCAACTTGTTGTTTATCCTATCTTTAAGTGGAATCTTGACGGAGAATCAAATGTAAAGTCTATAATCACANTATTAGAACAATGGGTAATTAATTCACTTTCGGACTTTGATTTAGAAGTATCAAGAAATGAAAAAATGCAGGGGGTTTGGATTGGAGAAAACAAAATCTGCTCAATTGGGTTGTCGTTTCTAAGATGGACTAGTCGACACGGGCTGACCATAAATTACGACACNCCTCCGGGAAGAGTCGAGATGGTAAGCGGATGTGGCCTTGGAAANGANACAACAACCAGCCTCTCAGCTTTGGGATTCAAACTAACTAGAGACCAAATTTTGAATTCATTGATAAGAAATTACTCCATACTTGGAAGAGAACTATTACAGTAATGAATCATTCATTAATCTCCTCATTATCGCACCACCATGGTAGCCCAACATCCTGTTGCAGGGAAGCCAGCAAAAGGCAACGAANTACCTCCTGTATCCTACCTGAAGTGGTATATTCCAAGGCTAAAGGAAATGAGACCACACAATCTTTCATTCTCTGGATTACAATTTCCGTGGGAACTCGGGGAATTTGAGGATGTNTGGAAAAACCATAGAGGTCCGGGCGTAGATGACAGNGAAATTGTAAGTGGAATGTACGATGTTCCAGTAGAGAATATTCTTCTAACACATGGAGCCACACAAGCCATTAGCATAGCTATCAGTGCTGCATCACGAGGCGGGAAAGTTGCGGTGGAGATGCCATCCTANGGACCATTGAGCCAAACTGCCAGAATTCTNGGATTAGAGACGATTNTTGTTAGAAGAGAACCAGGAATAAATGAATGGANAATTAATAGGGAGGAGTGGGAATCTGTACTATCGCAAGTTGACTTATTGATGATTTGTCCACAACTCAACCCCGTTGGATGGACTTACACAGACTCGGACAGGCGGTGGTTACTGTCAAAATGTAAAGAGAAAGATGTCAGGATAATTAGCGACGAAGTTTACTCCGGAGCAGACAGAAACTGGGTCCCATTCTTCAAAGAGAGTGAAGATTGTGTTAGCATTTCATCTTTCACGAAGATACACGGATTGGGTGAAATAAGATATGGATGGATGATCGCAAGTAAGGAGATAATACAGAATGCTGAAAATACATTTCACAACCTAGCGGGCATCATGTCATCACCTGTGATACGTATTGCAAATCGTGTCAAGGATAGACTGAATGAACCTGTGGAGTTAATAGAATACTACAGAGAAAAAAACCTGCCTGTCCTCGAAAACGTTCTCAGACGTTTGGGAATTGAGTGGACAGCACCGCCATATGGCGTATTTGGAGCTTTTAGAATACCCAATGTAAATACTATGCAAATGATAGACACAATTGGAAAAGAACACGGCCTGCTTGCTGTCCCGGGTTGTATGTTCGACTCTGGACTTGAGGAGTGGCTTAGAGTAGGTTGGTNTATAGACCCTGAGTCGTTCGCAAAAGCCGCAGAGGTTTTAGAGATAGTTATTCGCACAGCNATGGACATAACTTGATACATGATTAGCCACACCTNGTGTTGATGGGCGAGATTGTACTAGTGATATCGGGTGCCTCNGGCTCGATATATGGCGTACGATTGGCTGAAATTCTCGGTCAAGATGTTAGGCTCGTTGTCACAAACTCTGGCAGGATTACAATGGCCCACGAATGNGATGGATTGACACCGGAAGACCTTGCGAAAAAAACTGGCGCTTTGCTGGAGAATAACAAGGACATAGCAGCAAAATCAGCCTCTGGCTCGGCCGAGATCGATGCTGTTGTAATATGCCCATGCAGCGGCACTACAATCGGTAAATTAGCAGCAGGAATAGGTGACAACNTAGCAACCAGATCCGCNATTGTAGCACTCAAAGAAAGAAGGAAATTGATAATGGTGCCAAGAGAAGCGCCATATGCGACTGTCCATNTNGAAAATCTAGCAAAANTNTCTGGCTGGGGGGCAGTANTAATACCTGCCTCGCCCGGATTTTACAANCACCCTAAAACTATGGATGANTTAATTGACTTCATAGTTGCACGAATTCTTGACCACCTTGGCAGAGAGAACGAACTAACCAAGAGATGGACAGGAGAGGAAATCGATGAGTGACGAGGATATTATTTCCGCCGAAATAGTCGAAAACTGGAGTGAAGCAGAGTCTCGGAGAGAGTCGCTACAATTCTTCCGAAGCTCGACATTCATTGCAGGAGTACTAGCAGCACTCTTTGTATCTTCGACTTTTTTGTACTTCTACCTTGATGAAGAACCTGTAGAATATGGTGCATCTCTTCAATATGATGCAGACAGAACTAGGTCATATGTGGAAGATCTGCTTGAATTAGGACACCCAGATTGGAAAGGTCGCATGAGCGGTACTGCAGAGGAACAAGCAACTGCAGAGTATATCAACAACGTCTTTGAGGAATTAGGCTACCAGTCTACCCTTCACACTTACGAAGTTCCAATGCATAGTGTGAACAGCGAACCAAGCCTTCGCGTCTGTGTTCCAGGTACCGTTGGAGGTGTAGGCATAGCACCCTGCTCTCCTGCCGATTTAGGGCAGGAAGTTACGGCATTCAATCACAGAATGGATTATGTAATCCAGGGATTCTCTGGTCAGTCTTCTTTTACATTTGACCAAAACATAGAGGTGGTAAGCCTAGGTGATGGTTCAGACGACAGCCTATGGGCTGCGGCAACAGGCAAGGTTGGTTACCTAATAGGCGGCGGGTCGGTTCCGAGTAATACAGACATCATGGTTTCGGCTATAGAATACGAACTAGCGTCGATTATTAGAGTAAACAAGAACTACAATTGTGGCACTATCGAGGGTAATGATTGCGTCCCCATTTTCAAAGGAACAAGTCATAGTGCGATTATTGNAGCCAANGGAGGTACAATGCCAACTAACATGGCATTNATNGCAATGAGCAAAGATGCAGGGGAGATTTTAGAATCTGTTGTGATCAATGGCTCTGGAAGGCTTGAGATGATAATGGATGTCACCAATGACCAAGAATTGACAATCAGGGTACCATGCGGAACATATTATGGGAAAAGTCCNGAACTTNTGATAGTAGGTGGCCATCATGATACTGTATACCACGCACCAGGGGCTGTAGATGACACATCCGGGACTGCAACGGTGTTGGAGATAGCAGCAATGTTTTCTGAATATATCAGTGAAAACGGTGAGCCGGATAGAACAATTAGATTCTGTACTTGGGGCGGTGAAGAAGAAGGTCTTTGGGGGTCATTCGCATACGTTGAAGAGATGAATGAGGAGTTGACTGAAAATCTAAGATTGTATGTGAACTTAGACATGAACCACGTTGATATAGACCTAGAGAATAGAGGTAATTCTGTAACTTTATTCACCAACCACCCAGAAGATTACAAACACATAGAAGCGATTTCGGAGGAATACAAGAAAGACAATCCAGAAATGGCAAAAAAATACGTAATCAATCTTGGGTTATATGAGGGAGATAAAGGCGAACCTAACGGGATGCCATGCAATTCTGATCATTGTCCATTTGTCTATAACCTAGACAATGGAAATAAAATAGGTAGAGCCGCAGTTTGCTATGGAAGCGGGTCTTTAGAGTACCACACATATCTAGATGACATGACGCGATTTAACGAGGAGAGTCTGGGTATATCNGCTACTATTTACGGGAATTACATGAAATTTTTAGCATATAACCCTGGTACATGAGGTGAAAAAATGGTCAATCCAAGTGCACATGCAAGCCATATTTTAGTCAAAAGTAAAGGAGAGGCAATACAACTTTCTTCGAACATCAAGAAATTGAAGGATTTTCAAAAAATTGCTAGGAAAAAATCTTCTTGCCCATCAAGCCAAAAAGGAGGAGACCTTGGTTGGTTTAGAAAAGGACAGATGGTTCGAGAATTCGAAGATGCTGTATGGACCACACCGATAAAGACGGTGTCAGAACCAGTAAAAACTCAGTTTGGATACCATTTAATCTGGGTACATGAAAGAGAAGAGTGATTTCATGGCGGTAAGAATCGGACTTGAGAGCTATGAGGTTTTAGCAAAGCACGGCGTATTTGAATATGAAAAAGAGGACGAGCAGCCNTTCATAGTCTCAATATGGGCCACATTATCTTCCGAGCCAAGTGAAGATAAACTTGAAGAGACATTAAACTATGCTGACCTCCAAATCGCAGTAAGAGATGAAGTCGTAAATTCAAAACCGGTGAACTTGATGGAAACATTATGTCAAAAATTGGTGAAGAACCTTTCTTCAAATCAACTTATTTCCGCTCTGTCNATTAGAATTGAAAAACCTGATGCTCCATTCCCACACCCTGGAGGATTGGCAATAGTTGAGCATGAATGGACGAGGGATTGAAGGACTAAGTACTACAGCGCCTATCATGACCAACCCCTCAAGAGTCTATGTCCCATCTGTGACCGAAGAGGACGGGGGGACAATTGGTTTGGGNGTTTTCTCTACNGAGGAGGTCGCATGGAAAGTACTCAGAAAATTCCTAAGTAAGTCTCATGTAATGACCCTAACGCGCTCTGATATGGTAATCTGGGAAGTAGACCAAGTAGGAGAAAATGGAATGACTGTACTTTCTAGTATGCATTGTAGGGANTGTCCTGTATGCAAGAGAAGGACGTTTTGGATCGATTTAGATTCGTATTCTGCCATTTGCGCAGGAAAGTCATGCGAAGCTTGGATAGAAGAATCAATGGTGGAACCNGGAAAAATCGACCTTGGTTGGCCTCCTACAAGATTTCTGAAACAAACCGAAAATATCGAGGACGCACTATCTGAATTACGAATTATCGGGGCAGAAATTGAGGCTGCTGGTAGGACTCCAGAAGANGCATTTACATCGTTTCCAGAGGAATGATTCCAACACCTACCATACCTTGGTTTAACAATTCTCTGGCTTTCTCGCTGACTGCGAAATTAAACTCGTTAACCACTCCATCTTTAATGACATGGCAATCCCTGTAAAAGGCATTGTAAGCAGTTGCCAACTCAAGTAGGTAAAGTGCAAAAATATGTGGCTTATTTTCATCGACAGCAGTANTTAGTCTATCAGAAAAACAAGCCATTGTTCGCAATAGCTCATGCATTGCGGGAGGAATACTACCGATTTTTCCAATTGAGGNTTTACGGTCNACCTTTCTTGCGATTGAACATGCTCTTGTGTGAGAATACATGATGAATGGTGCGCTTTCGCCTTCGAACGAAAGAGCATCTTCCCAACGGAAAGTAAATCCTTTTTCTGGGCTCACTTTCACGATATTGAAGCGTACTGCTGAGACCCCAACTGCCTCAGATATNGTTTCAATGTCTTTTTCGCTTAGGTCTGAGCGCAAATCCCTAACAACAGAGCCAGCATGTGCTTTGGCCTCTTCAAGTAAGTCATCCATGAATACCACATTCCCTTTTCTTGTACTCATTTTACCTTCAGGTANTTTGATGAATGCATAAAACATTACTTCAGGACTTTTATGCCCTAACTCACTTAGTGTGAGGCTTACTTGTTTAGCCTGTAATTTATGATCTTCTCCTAAAATATTGATTAGATTATCACATTCTTGCCATTTCCAAATATGATATGCGATATCTCTTGTCGCATATAGGGAAGAGCCATCTCCTCTTCTATAGAAGAATTCAGTCTTACCTTTTAGNCCTCTTTGACCCAAATCTAGGAAATAAGCACCGTTNTCNGCAACAGAATGAATGTCTAATTNCTCAAGCTTNTGCACCAAATTANCAACAGAGCCGTCAACAACAAATTTAGATTCCTTGGTAAAAGTATCAAATTTTATGCCGAGGCGAGATAAAGTCTCTAGCATCCCATCAAGAACCGGTGAATAGGCTTCTTGGAATTTGGATAGCACAACATTATCTCCATGTTCTGAAGCGTGAACTAATTCACTNATCGCTTTTTCAATATCANCTGCNTCGTTATTTGAACGTAATGCTTGTGCTGCCTGATACCAGCGAACTATTTCGTGATCTTTCTTACCAGCCCATTTGGGATTTATGCTATCAGTATCATCTAGGATTTCGTCTACCTGAGCGCTGGTTAAATTATCCAACGCCCATGCTAGAACTCCGACCTGTTTACCCATATCGTCAACGTAATACTCTGCTCTTACATTGTTTCCATTGAGTCTATTCAACCTTACCAGCGTGTCGCCCAATATTGCATTTCTAGCCCTTCCTACGTGAAACGGACCGTTTGGGTTCGCACTTGTGTGCTCGATAAGCACATCTTTGCTAGCATCATTCACCTCGTTTTCTACTACAGCCCTGGCCAACCATATTGGGTCTGCTTTGAAATTTAAGTNCCCGCCTGTAGCAGANACTTCAAAATTTCCAGAAATGTTACTGGATAAATCCTCTGCAATCATTGCAGGGTTTTTTCCCAAATGTTTTGCAAATGGGAAGCAGGGTAACGACAGGTCGCCTTGTGATTTCTCTCTACTAGGAACCAGTAATTTTTCCCATTGCTCGAAATCAATCCCAATGTCTGCGAGTGCTGACTTAAGAGGTTGAGTGATAACCTGACGTAGTATTTGCATTCCAATACCTCACATTATTGGATAACGGAGAACTGCTGCTAGTCCACCAAACCCATGATCTAATTGAGCGCCTTCTTCGGTATCGGTTGAAATAAATTTCACCTCAGTACGTGATTTAGCAGCTAGGTCAGAAAATTCCTCTATAAGCGAAACAGAACTTATTTCTGANAAGTCATCACCATCTGCTTTACAACTTTTACATGCAGGTAGAGCATCTGTACGGCCAATACTTGTAGTCCAAATATCTCCACATGATTTACATTCAATTTGAACAACATTTTTCCTCATGCCTTCACTTATCAACAATTTCGCAACAGCGCCTTGTTCCAGTGCCTGCCTAATCATCAATTCACCATAAGTTGCCTTAGGACTGGGCTTGACTAGTTCTTCTAGGAACTCTGTNACAACCTGCCTCTCAGCATCTAGTTCAATCTCGCCCATTAAGCCTCCCGCATTGTCGACAAGCTCTCTAACCCCACTTTCGTTGGAATACCCAACATCGAATGTCGTCTTTGCTATTTTCTTCGTTATTTCATGATGAAAATACTCATTCTTTACAACGAAATCCTTAGTTGCTCCCGGCCCGCCAATAATAATCGCTTGAATATTCTCTAATTCCGGCAGCCANTAAGAGCACGCATGCTCTGTTGCTCGTTTGAAAAAGTTGTGTGCTGCTTCCTCGATTAATCTCTCAAAACGTTGTGCAGATTGACCACCTTGTCGATGTTTACCCATNATATTGGAAACTAGATACTCTTGAACATGTATTCTTTTTCCGCTTGCGATTCCATAGGCTGCCTCAGCACGATCGATTACAAACAAACCATACGATTTTTTATCGATTAACATGTCTTCTAATTGAGTCAATTCAAACTTTGAATCACATCGATACCTGAACGACAGCAANGGTTGTGGTAAATCATCAAGAACCATTGTGATATGTCTTGTTTTATTATTTCCAACAATTATTGCTCCGGTAAATAGAGCTATACCACTTTTACCGGCGTCCCTGTATTTTGAGAGAGATGATATCGCTGATTCTATTGCACCCTGTACGTTCTTCTTTGTCGACTTGGATTTGATATTTGCAGCCTGCCCGTGTTCGTTTTGTAACATCTGTCGGGCGTCTGAAACTTGCCTATCTGGAGGAATTACCACCGTTACAAGTTCTGTTCCGAAACCTTTCATTTCTCTAAGATCTTCTAGAGCAAGTTTGAGTTTCAAACGTCGGGTTGCCTGTTCGGGGTCATCGCTCATTCAGGTCTCCCTCATGCCTTGGGCAAAGACTGGGACTTTCAAGGCTTCTGAGAAGTAAGCATCATGAATGGTCGACTTTCAGCACACATCAATGCCGACACACGTAGTTGCAATTGGCGGCTCTCTTCTTAGGCCTGAATTGTCCGAGGAGAGAAGCAATTGGTTCGGTCAATTAAGACAAATGGTNGTTCACTTTGAGGGAAATGGGCGTAAATTGGGCATTGTTGTTGGGGGTGGACTNCCCGCCAGAGAGGGTATNNATTTAGCAAAAGAGTCTTTCTCAAANTCCTATAGACTGGATACNGTCGGCATTGCTGCTACAAGATTGAATGCTACAATATTACAACAAAGCCTTCTTGATATTGGTTGTTCAGTCTCACCTACTATTCCTACATCAACAGCGCAAGCAGCAGATCTATTACAGTCTCACAATATTATCGTCATGGGAGGAACAAAACCAGGACATACAACAGACGCCGTCTCGGTGGCTTTAGCTAGAGATTGCGGCTCTTCATATTGTGTAATTGCTACAAATGTAGGCCACATNCATGATTCTGATCCAAAACTAAATCCCGATGCAAAACCCATTGAAGAATTAACACTATCTGAGTTGTCAAAGATAACGGGAGAAGAGGCACTAAGTCCTGGACAATCGGCCGCAGTAGACCCCATAGCGGTCCANNGGGCGATGGATGCNGGAATTAAGTTAGCAGTTGTTGATGGNAGAGATTTGAGTAGAATAGAGGACGCTTTGGAAGGAAGGCCATTCGTTGGAACTCTGGTGAAGGTAGGCTGATATCATGGTTGATGCAAAGGCGATTAAGGATAAGGTAAGCAAGAAAATCAGCAATACTAAGTCGAAAATAAGTTCCCACATTGGAGCGCATAAACACTGCCGTATCTGCGGAATTACAATCGATCCGAAAGCCGACCCCAGGATTTGCAAAAATCAAGAATGCATTGATAAATTCGAAAAAACACAGAAAAACGACAAAATGATGAGAATCATGTTCTTTGTTTTCTTTGCCGCAATTGTGGCTCCAATAGCGCTACAGTTGTTTGGCTTCGGGGCCTAATCTTGACGGTACCAGCCATCAGGTAACAAAAGAGGGTCTGTAGACATATTCTCTTTACATCTTCTTACAATCTCTAGCCTCAGAGCTGTTACGCCAACACCATCAACGGACGAAATTGTAACACAACCCTCCTCGTCTAAAAGCACCGGCAAGTTAGGCTCTCCTTCACCGTCCCATTCCGACTCAGCGGTTTCCACCTCATCCCAATTCAAGGGTCTAGGTTCCATCAAATCTGCCTTAGATACTACTACGATTATATCAATATCAGGCAATAATTGCTTTACCTCATCCAATAGGTTATTTTGATCTTCTAGCGAAACACCGCAGTGCTCAGTAATATCCATTANGAAGATACACAAACTGCCTACGTGCTCAATCGCTGCGATAGCTTGCATTTCTATNGCATTCCTATCATCCATAGGCCTATCCAGTAATCCGGGAGTGTCAACCATCTGATGAGGAACTCTGCGGTGATTAAAGTGCCCGACATGGAGTTGTTTTGTGGTAAATGGATAGTGATTAATTTCCATATTTCCACTTGAAATTGAAGATATGAATGCACTCTTTCCAACGTTTGGAGCACCACATACGACAATTGTTGGACAGACTTGGTCGACTACAGGCAATTTTCTCAAAATCAACCTACTCTCGTGTAACCAATCAAGAGATGGTCCAACTCTTCGCATTATACTTGAGAGCCTGCCATAGGCCTCCTTTCTTGCATCATGCATAACCTCAAAGCGGGCAGAACGTATTATTTTGTCAGAATTCTGTTTTGCGATTTTTCGCATTTGTTTAGCGCCCCACCCCAGCATAGAAAGATGGTGCCGGTAATCATCGCAACCCACACAAGCATCTACCATTGCCTTATCGAAAATCGGCATCTGGTCAAGGCTTGGCCAGGACTTTTCAGTATCTTCTAGNTACTGAGACATTACGTCTGCAGCTGTTTGTACCATTCTTGACAACTGTTTCTTAACCCTGAATACTTTCACTGGATCTTCAACTCTGTCAGCGGATTTTTTTGCGCGGCTGAACCCTTTGTCAAGAAGTTCTTCTTCNGTAAGAACGGTCGTTAGATTCCTCCAAACCACTTTCAAATGGATACCTCCTAGTTGGGCGGGTCGACACCCATTTTTGAATTATGAGGTGATATCAGCATGCGTCAGGGCTTAGAAGGAGGAGCCCTGAGCCCCGCATATGGCGGACCTCCCGGACTGGGCTCANAAACTATTGGAAGATCTCGGATCACCAGATATCAGCGACCTACAAAGTGTTCACACTGGGGATCTAATGGAACGCCGTCATGGCCTGAGAAAGGATGACATCGTAGAAATTCAATTAGACGCTAGAGCGCTAAGAGACACCGATTCAACATGGATTAAAGGTAGACTTCTATCATCGGGGAAATCATCCCTTGAGATTCTTACAGTAGAAGGTGAACACTCTTACATCGCAAGAGAAGTTATCGTTCAAATTGTTTTGATAGCACATACAAGGCCGGCTTACATCGATGATAAGGAATTATTAGAATTCGAAAGAGCCGACCAAAAAAGGAGAACAAACCTTCACGAAAAGGTAGAAAAGAAGACGAAAGGGAATGACGATTCTCACCTTTGGGGATGAAAATATGGCACTGGACAAGAAAAAATGTATACCATGCAGCGGAGAGATACCTGCTCTGAATCTGCAACAAATAATGCCACTTATGGCTCAGCTAAGTAGCCCTTGGAATCTGGTAGAAGAGCACCACATAGAGAAAGAATTCAAGTTTGACGATTTTGCAACTGCTCTTGAATTTCTGAACGCAGCAGGCGAAATATGTGAGCAAGAGAACCATCACGCAGATTTTGAATTGTCATGGGGGCGAGTCAAAATTTCAATCTGGACCCACAAAATAAACGGTCTTGCAGAAGCAGATTTTATTCTCGCCGCTAAGATTGATAAGATTTAGAGGATTATAGATGAATTCAGTCCAAGAAAATATTCTATCTCGAAGAACGATTTACAAATTTGATGATAGGGAGGTCTCGCCTGAGATCGTAAAACAAGCACTCGAAGCTGCGTCCAACGCTCCGTGCCATAAGCACACACACCCTTGGAAATTTTATTCAATAGGGGATAAATCAAGGCAATCTCTTGTTCCTATAATCAGAAAACTAGCGAGAATTAAAGCCAAAAAAAAGGGATCTAACAATGTCGAGAGAGATATTGAGAGAGCGATTAAAAAAATCTTAACCGCCCCAGTGCTTTTTGCTATAACTTCAAAATTAAGTAAAGACGACCTTTTCAGACAGAGAGAAGATTATGCTGCAACCGTTTGCGCTCTACACAATATGGTACTTTCATTTTGGTCCAACGGTGTCGGTTCTTTGTGGTCAACAGGTTCTCTAACAAGAGATCCACAGACATATCAAAAACTTGGTATTCTAGATAATGAAGAAGAGATTATTGGATTCATAAGGGCCGGCTATCCAAGCGCTNTACCTAATGTCATTAAACCGAGTTACGAGGAATTGACAACATACCTTCATTAAAGTTTTACAGGCCTTGTCGCACCGCACGCTTGACACTTTAGGAGTGTAGTTCTATCTTCTTTGATGAAGTTGGTATCTGGAGCGCCACATTGAACACACTTAATGTAAGCATTAACGTAATTCACAATTGCTTTCTTCAACCTCTTTGGGGGAATTCTTCCCTTAAACCTTGCACGTGGACCATCTCTTGAACCAGCGGTTCCTAATTCATTAAGCATGAATTGGTAGACGTGATTTTCATCACGATCCATGTGATTAACAACTTCTGTGAAATTACGGAATATGGTGTTGGAACCTTCTATCATTATTTGTGGATCGGGCAAAGTCCAGCGCGCACGATTGGATATATCCTCAGGGATATTTGACCTTGCTCTATCTAGCAGAGATTCGTATTCGAAGTCTGACATTGGTCCACTCCCCGGGCCCGACCCATTTGAGGGTTTCCGCAGATTCATGTAAATCATAACGATGGTTTGATGTCTGAGTTATTACCAGAACTGTAACATGGAGCAGGGTTTGAGTATAGANCAATTGAGAGAAATGGTCTCAAATTTGCGGAAAGAGGGGCTTAACTCACAGCAAATTGCTGATGAATTATCACTTTCCCAGGATACGATTTCATGGCTTATCACGGATAGTAGTGTGAATGAAAAACCCCAGGATGTTAGAATTGGCTGGAGAACAATAGGAGTTAGGCCACAGAGAATTGCTGCTATTGGTGCAATAATGGCTGATGTAGTAGAAGAGGAGTGTGGGGATAGTATCGACACAATAGTTGGAATATCGATTAATGGAGTTCTATTTGCGAACGAGGTTGGTAGCCAACTTGGTTGTGAAGTGGCAATACACAGAAATGTGGATGGAGCACCAGGAATGGGTTCATTATCCAATAAATATGGTCAAGTCGCTGGGAAAAAGGTCGTAATCGTTGATGATGTACTTTCAACTGGAGTCACAATGTCGAGGACAATTGAGGCAATGCGTGAGGCAGGTGCAGAGGTAGCATTGTGCATGGTCCTTGTAAACAAGACAGTTAGAAATGAAATTGATGAAGTTCCCCTCAGAGGAATTATCAGAGCCGCTGTTGTTTGAGGTGATTGTTTGCATTGGGCAGATTTCGCAGCACAAACACTGTCCAAGCGCGGAAATAAACACATAATTGCATCTGGAATCACACCGAGTGGGGAATTCCACATCGGGCACCTAAGAGAAATACTGACTGGCGATATGATCAAAAGGGCTTGCATAAATGCTGGAATGGAGGCAGAATTCGTATTTATTGTNGATTCGGCAGACCCTTTGAGAAAAGTCTACCCATTTTTATCACAAGAATATGAACAATACATAGGATGTCCATTAGCCAGAATCCCTGCTCCTGATGAAAATGGAGATCCCGGCGAGGACGGAAGAAGTTATGCAGACCATTTCCTTGAGCCATTCCTTGAGGCTTTGGAAAAGATTGATGTAAAACCCAGGATTATTGATAATTACTTATCCTACGCCAATGGAGAGTTTGCTGAAAAGTCCAGGATAGCGTGTGAGAAAGCTGGTGAGATAAGAGAAATTATCGAACGTGTAAGTGGTCGCGAACTAAGTACTGATTGGTTCCCATACAACCCATACGGTCACAATGGTAGTCTAGACGGCGTCACAGTAACAGGATACGAATGGCCATTTGTTCATTGGAAACAAAATGATATTGAAGGCAAATCCGACCTCAGAAAAGCCGATGGAAAACTTCCTTGGCGTGTAGATTGGCCTGCAAAATGGGGATGGATAGGAGTGACATGCGAGCCGTTTGGAAAAGATCACGGGGCCGCAGGCGGATCATATTCCACCGGAAAAGAAATCTCTCAGCTTTTCGGAGATACTCCACCCCATCCATTGATGTATGAATGGATTTCATTGAAAGGCCAAGGCGCCATGTCTTCCTCTACAGGCAATACAATTGGTCCATTGGAGGCCCTTGAATTGGTGCCGCCTGAGATCTTGAGATACCTGATAGCCTCAACCAAACCAAAGAAAGCAATTACATTTGATGCAGGGATGTCTTTGGTAGAGCTTGCTGATGAGTATGAAAGACTGGTGTCAAGAGACTTTGACTTAGAAATGGACGAAGAAAACTTATCCAGAAGACAAAAAGTCGCTCTGGAAGACGCAAAGGGCGCCATTGAAATGAGTAGGATAGATGAACATAGAAATCACAGTGTATCATTCAGACATCTTGCAATGCTTGCTCAAGTAAAAGATGATGAGGTAATTTTTTCATCTTTAGGTAGTCATGTCAAAGACAGATTGGCAAGAATGAGGAATTGGATAAGTGGACCCTACTTTCCAAACGAATTGCGTATCAGCGTACGGGAAGAACCTATGGATGGCCTTGACATTGGAATAATGAATTCTCTAAAATCTGTATTCACAAATTGTCCATGGGATACAAAAAGTATAGCTGAGTCGATTAGAACTTGCTTTAAAGATAATGAAATTAATCCAAAAGAAGGCTATAGAAACTTGTACTTAGCGATACTTGGTGTTGAAAAGGGCCCGAGATTAGCTCCCATTTTATCAGAACTAGAGCGTGAGAAAGTACTTCTTTTACTCGGATAAACTGATTACATTCCAAATCTATCAGATACGTAGTATCTGTACCGTTCGATTGAAAGGTACCGACACTTGTTGCCTACTCATGGCCGGGGTTTATTGTCCGACTTGCGAGGCACTTGTCGAACCTGCTGCGAAGTTTTGTTTGTCCTGTGGAAATGACATGACTGTACGTGGACCAATTACGGCNACTGGTCACGACCTCAACCAACTCAAAGACGTAATTAGAACAAGAGATGACCTTTCAATGGCAGAGAAATTTGACATGATTGCAAAGGTAGAGGAGGGTGCAAATCCAATTTTACTGGGGATAGCAGCACCTGCAGATGACGACGATGATATCGATATCGGTGANGCTTTTGCCAGTGGTGAAGCAACTAAAGATTCAGAAAGTGCATTCAAAAATTACCAATTTGGAGAGTCGGCAGCTGCTTCTGCTGCTGTTAGAGCAACAGTTCGTGGTACGGACGGATGGGTTTTAGTTCAGAAAGGGGATCTAAACCTTGGAGACGGATTATTCCGAGATGCAATGAATCTAGGTATGGAAGCAAGCACTCACATTCACGATGTTTCAAGTGGTGAACATGAAGGAATTGACCCTGAGGCGATGAGATCTATTCCTGTTCTAAAGCCGCCAAAGCGTTCATTTTGCCCGAAATGTGGCTCAGATATACATGCTAATACCATGCTGCAATGGCGCAAATGGAGAGACTCATCTGGTGATGTGGTTTCAATGCAACTGGAAGCCAGTATGGAGACCGCTTTAATTCAGGTCGCATCACATTACTTGACAGTGATTGAAAATATCAAAAACGACCANAATAAGGTTGATGAGNAGGCGTTGAGGAAAAAACTCGAGAAAGATATACGAAAAGAAATGGAGGCCGAATTTGAAGGCCGTAGTGTTGCTTCAAAGAGTAGCGCCAAAGAAACCTCTCAGGAAAAGTCTGCCACAAAATCTACTCCAAAGAAGAAATCAACACCTTCGAAACCGAAGAAAAAGGCTGGAGGATTATTTGGCGCAAAAAAGGTCAAGAAAACCTTTGAAGGCGACCCGGCGGATAAGGCAGATTGGTTCCTAGCAGAAGCCCTAGATACGGTTTACGACCCGCATGGAACCGGTAAAGTGCTCAAGCCTAAAACAATCTTGGCAAGATCTAGCGAGGGTAACGTGCGAGTTCAAGATGTTGTAAGGATATACGACTCTGAAGGTAAGGACGGGATAGGTGAACTAGCTTGGACAAGCCCTCTAACTGAATATATCATAGAGGCCTATGATGAATGTTGATTAGTAATTTACTTTCAATCGCATTGGCACTAAATTTACTTCGCGATTCGCTTTGATTGCCGCTACTTCCATTTTGGCTCCAGACATAGTTGTGACAAATGGAATATTCATTTCTACCGCTAATCTACGCATCATATTGCCATCTCTTACAGCGCCACCCGATATTGTCGGCACGTTTACAATGAAATCTACTTGACCCTTGCGCATTAAATCCAATGCATCCGGGTGCTTTCTATCATTTATTCTATAGACGGTTTCAACATCTATTTCACTTGCCCTAATGATATCGGCTGTCCCAGGCGTAGCAAATAATTTGAATCCCATTGACTGTAAGTCCTTTGCAATTGGAACAAGAGACTCCTTGTCCTCATCCCTAACTGTTAGGTAAGCACCGCCTTCTTTAGCAACTGGTATTTCAGTAGCCAGTCTAGCCTTGAGATAGGCAACATCGGCTCTTATATCTGAACCATAGACTTCCCCAGTTGATTTCATCTCAGGCCCGGGAGCAGGATCTAATCCTTGTAATTTGATGAATGGAAATACAGGAGCTTTAACTGCAACATGTCCCGAAGTAGCAACTGGAATATCCTGTTCACTCAAATCTATTCCTAATGTCACCCGTGCCGCTATCCTAGCCATTGGAACACCTGTAGCCTTAGCAACAAATGGAACGGTTCTGCTGCTACGCGGGTTGACTTCTAAACAATACAAATTATCTCCTTGTATGGCAAATTGAATGTTGAAGCAACCTCTAATTTTCAAACCGATACCTATTTTTTCTGTCTGTTGCTTTACTCTATCCAGCATTTCTTTACTGATGTTTTGGGTGGGTATGAAGCAAGTCGAATCTCCTGAATGTATTCCTGCTTCCTCCAGATGTTCCATCACTGCACCGATTAAAACCTCTTTTCCATCTGATGCTGCATCAACATCTAATTCGATTGCATGGCCTAAATATTCATCCACTAGCAAAGGCTTATCCGGAGCTAAATACGCTTCCGCAAGATATGCTTCGAGTTGCTTCTCATTTGCGAGTATTTCCATACCTCTGCCACCGAGAACATATGACGGGCGTATCAACACTGGGAAACCTATCTTTTGCACCGCCTTCCGGACATCATCTGAAGAGGTACCTGTCGTACCTCGGGGCATTCTTACGCCTATTCTTTCTGCGAAAGACTCGAATCTCTCTCTATCACTTGCTTCATCAATTGCGTCACATGTTGTGCCCAGGATATCCAAGTCAAGTCCCAAAACTGGTAATCGACTTTCCAATGGTAATGCTAGATTTATTGCGGTTTGCCCACCAAATTGCAACAATATCCCATGGGCTTTCTCTCTTAGCAATACCTCGCTTACATATTCCATAGTCAATGGTTCAAAGTATAGGCGGTCGGATGTATCAAAATCGGTTGATACTGTTTCAGGATTATTATTCATCAAAACAGCATCCATTCCCGCTTCCCTGATTGCTTTCACTGCATGCACACAGCCGTAGTCAAATTCAATTCCTTGTCCTATTCTAATCGGACCAGATCCGATCACAACCTGCCTAAGTTTTTCTCTAGTTTCAATACCTGGAAGTAAATCGATTTTATTTTCCCCATGCGGTTCATAGGTTGAATAGTAATAGGGTGTTTTTGCTGCGAACTCTGCTGCACATGAGTATACCATTCTGAATATTGGGTGGACACAGTGCNTGTGCCTAGCTTTCATTACCGATGTCTCATTTTTATCGGGAGGCACTTCCTTCAATCCAGATGGAGGAAATCCAGACANTGCGTCNGCGATNTGTCCGTCTGAAAAACCAAAGCTTTTCCATTTTCTAAATTCTTCAGCGGTGACTGCAGATGGGGCGCATTTCCTTGCAACAATTTCGTTTTCTACGTCAGCTATTTTCTGGAATCCATGCAAAAACCATCGAGTAATCCTAGTAATCTCATGCACCCTCTCGATAGACCATCCACGTCTGAATGCTTCTATAACGGCACCCATCCTACGNTCTGTGGCAATTCGTAGCCAATCGATTAACACCTTCTCTGGCAGTTCTTCGAACGCACGCTCTGCCATCCCCTCTCCTTCAGANTCATCAGCGCGAGTNAACGGACGTGGATGAGGCGCTCCCTGCTCAAGCGATGCCCAGGCTTTGAGGAATGCCTCTTCGAAACAACGACCTATTGCCATCACCTCNCCCGTAGATTTCATTGAGGTCCCAAGAGTTCTATCAGCAGTACGGAATTTATCAAATGGCCAACGTGGTATCTTGACAACACAATAATCCAATGTTGGCTCAAATGCAGCNGTCGTCCCTTCACCAGTTATTGGGTTTGGNAACTCATCTAAGGTATAACCAACAGCGATTTTAGCAGCCATTCTGGCAATAGGGTATCCTGTGGCTTTTGATGCAAGGGCTGAAGAGCGTGATACTCTAGGATTTACCTCAATTACCCTAACTTCACCTGTNGATTGATTCACAGCAAATTGTACATTGCACCCNCCTTTGATGTTAAGAGCCCTAATTAAAGACAATGACATGTCTCTTAGTTGCATGTGATCTCTATCGGAAAGAGATTGAACAGGGGCGACAACGGTAGACTCACCGGTATGGACGCCCATAGGGTCAATATTTTCCATTGTACAGACGATAGTTGCATTATCAGCCGTATCTCGCATTACCTCGTATTCATACTCCTGCCAGCCCAGAATACTCTCCTCGATCAATACCTGTCCAATACGGCTATTTCTCAAACCTAGGGTCGCAATTTCNACCAACTCACCGGTGTTCCACGCAGTGCCGCCACCTANGCCCCCTAATGTGAAGGCTGGCCTGATTAAAATCGGCCAAGAACCAATTTCCTCTGCTGCTGCAAGAACTTCATCCATTGAATTACAGGCAATTGCTTCTGATATCGGAAGGTCTATGCCAAGACAAACTTGATTGAATAAGTCCCTGTCTTCTGCCTTGTCAATNGCATCTAAGTCNGAACCNATTAATTCAACACCCAATTCCTCAAGAACTCCAGCATGTGCTANTTCACTAGCGATGTTAAGAGCGGTTTGGCCACCCATTCCGGCAAGTAGCGCATCCGGTCTTTCAATTTCTAAGATTCTTCTAATCGTATCAGGCAATAGAGGTTCGATGTATACTTTATCTGCCATCTCGGGGTCATTCTGTATAGTTGCAGGGTTTGAGTTTACCAAGATAACTTTGTACCCATCTTCCCTTAATGCTTGAACTGCTTGNGAACCAGAGAAATCNAATTCTGCAGCCTGTCCGATTTTGATTGGACCTGAGCCTAAAACTAAGATTGTCTCTAGATCTTCTCTACGAGGCATTAATNCCCACCTCCGTAATGTGAATCTACCATTTTCCTAAATCTAGCAAATAATGGATAGGCATCATGAGGCCCTGGTGCGGCTTCGGGATGGAATTGAACTGTGAAAACTGATTTACCTACTATGTCTAAACCCTCAACTGTACGGTCGTTGGCATTAACGAATCTAACCTTGGCCTGCTCTCCGTGTAGATTTTCACCTTCCGGNGAGCACGCTCCNGAGGGGTGTGCTGCAAGCATTCCGGCTTCAGGATCTGCGACAGCAAATCCATGATTTTGGCTAGTTATCCANACCCTACCACTTTCAAGATCTACGCAAGGCTGGTTAGCACCTCTGTGTCCGTATCGCATTTTGTAGGTCTGTAGTCCACTCGCTAAACCAAGGAGTTGATGACCAAGGCAGATTCCCATTACTGGTAAATTTGATTTCACTGCTTCAGCAAGAGTGTTCCTTGCAATGGTTGCCTTGCCGGGATGAGCTGGATCTCCTGGACCATTCGAGCAAAATAAAGCAACTACTCCATACGATTGAACCTCTGCAAAAGTTGTATCTGGAGGACACCAAACAACCTCAAAATTACAACAAAGACTACGTAAAATGTTGTACTTGATTCCACAATCTATCGCTGCGATTCTTGGTAACGGGTCGCCTAATTCATCCACTGCACCTTCATTTACAAAAACTGGCTCATTAATTGAAACTAGGTCTACCAAATCTT
Source organism: Methanobacteriota archaeon (assembly GCA_002720115.1). Taxonomy (GTDB): domain Archaea; phylum Thermoplasmatota; class Poseidoniia; order Poseidoniales; family Poseidoniaceae; genus MGIIa-K1. Next base: position 11,743 of record PBGS01000040.1, on the reverse strand, counting down.
CCAGTTCAGGCGAAGTCAGTTGTTTGAGATGTGATCTGAGCTTATCCTCGTCTTCAAGTGGACCAAAAACACACAGTACACATCCATATTCTCTTACCCTTTTGGTTATTGCTCTAGTATCAATTTCTTCAATTCCGGGTACGTTGTGGAATGATAAAAATTCACTAAGACTAGCGATTGANTCTCTATGGTCTGGATTCTTCATGGCATGACGAACAACAACACCTCTAGGCCAAATTCCGGCAGATTCAGANGTTCCGTGGTGTATTCCATAATTTCCGATTAATGGATAAGTGAAGGTTAGTACCTGACCGGCAAAAGAGGGGTCTGTAAGAGACTCTTGGTAACCCGTCATACCTGTCGTAAAAACAAGTTCACCCTCACCCCATATCCGAGCACCAAATAGCTTACCTGTGAATCTACTTCCATCAGCCAGCAAGAGGACGCCGTCACCTGATGCCGAGGGAGGTATAGAAACACCATCTCTGATACCATCTGTAGCATCTACCAAGTTGATACGGTCCCCTGAAGAGGTATCCCCCTTCTGAGACCACTTCCCCGACATCAAATTTGCTGATTGTATAGGGGGTATAATCATTGGCAAGGACTAGTAGACAATCACAATTTTGAATTTGATTGAATTTTTATGTATAATATCAATCTTAGTGCTGTTTGTAAGTATTTGAAAACTAATGCTCATTCCTCTTCTATTTCATGAACTAACTTGCCGTCGTTACTCCCCTCAATAACTAGCCGGGCCCCCTCAAAATTTCTCTCACTGGCAGATTCGCCAAACCATGCATCCATGAATAGTGCCAATGCTGCCACCTCAGAATGGGGTTGATTACCGATTGCTACATTATACTGACACAATTTGAAAACATCTCCTGGAACCTTAGCGCCACCGACTACGATTAGCATTGGGCGATCCCTTCTTATTTTTGGAATTGACTTTCTAAATNGCTCCCCATACATTGTTAGATGAACTGCGATTCCNCCATTTCCTACATGTCTTTTCAGGTGTCCTAACCCGTTTACATGTGATGTATCGATGACCCCGCCAAATCTTGAACCAACNGAATGCAAATTCTCAAACATTTCTTTATCTTGATCTCCCGATAGAAGAAATCCATCTGCNCCCATTGCTCTAGCTACCAAAGCCAAGTGGGTGGTAATTCGGGGGTCTCTGCCTCTGCGATAGCCTAGGCGTAGAACCTCTAGCCTTTCGCTCATACGCACTCCGAGGTGCTTTACCGTTTCAAGCCTCGGTATCCAACAATTGCTCTGAATCCGGCAGGTTTTCGCCGTCATCTGAATAATCAATTCCAGGATTCTTTTCCATGAATTCTTTAACCCAAACCAACAACCAAGCATCGATTAATAGTTTAGCAGCCATCAACACTGTAGTACACAATACAACAAGTCTTGTTGTTTTCCAGACACCGTCACTGGTTCCGACATCACCCATTACACCCATTATTGCAGGCTCAAATGTGTAAAGGACTGCTAACACAAACATGACACCACTTACCAGGCCAGGGAATAGTTGTCCAAGTTCTCTGCTGTAATCAGAGAGCAATGATCCTGTGAAAACCAACACTGGAGCAAGTATGGTAATCGTCAAAAATTCAGGTCCAAAGAAAATTGAATCAAACGATGGTTCATTTTTGACTTGAAGGACAGTTAACCACCAAAATACGGCATACCCTGCAAAAATACCTCCAACTGTTTTTGCTTTCTTGTGTATCATACCTGGGATAGCCCCGATTGAAGGAGGATTTAGGCGTGTAAAAATCCTCTCAGCGAATAACAATTTGTCGTCACTCGGCATAATTATGTCTTCAGATTCCATAGCAACGTGGGAATCCTCAACCGCCCCACTATCTTCAGACATGGGTACACCTGCGGCCCCGCATCTCATAAAACCTGCCGCAGGCAGGGGTGGTAACATGGCAGTCTGGGAACAAGCCGGTAAAAGCCGGCCCCTCGTTATGGGAATCATCAACGCAACTCCTGACTCTTTCCATGAATCATCCAGAAAAGGTGATGTTGAAAGAGCGAAACAAATGGTCAAAGATGGAGCTGACTGGATAGACATAGGAGGCGAATCTTCGAGGCCTGGAGCAACTTCAATTTCTATAGAAGAGGAGTTAGAGCGTGTAGCACCAATCGTCAAAGAGATTTCTAAAATCGCTAAAGTCTCAATAGACACAAGAAATGTAGAAGTCGCTAGAGAGGCTCTAAAACTGGGAGCTAAAATGATAAATGACGTAAGTGGGCTCAGAGATAAAGCAATGATGGACTTAGTAATCGAATCAGGTTGTGAAGTTTGCGTCATGCACATGCTAGGAGAACCTCAACGTATGCAAGAGAATCCAAATTACGACGACGTTGTTTCGGAAGTGAACAATTATCTCATCTCCAAGGCTGAAAAATTAGTTCAACTTGGCCACCCTATCAATAAGATACATCTCGATCCCGGAATCGGGTTCGGAAAAACCCTAGACCACAACATTGAATTGTTGAAAAGCCATAATGGCTTGAGACCATACTCTATTTTGTGGGGTGTATCAAGAAAGTCTATGATTGGGCAAATTTGCAATCAACCTGATACGGAAAATAGACTTGCAGGGAGTCTCGCTGTGGCTGCAAAAGCATTTACTGAAGGTATAGACATAGTGCGAGTTCATGACGTTAGAGAACATGTCGACTTATTTTCAGTCCTTGAAAGAATGGAGGAGTGAAAATGTTCGTTATATTTGGCTCGGATCCAGTAGCAATCAGGCTAGCCGAATGGATAGGAGAACGCTCATCAGTTCGTATTATTGGGTTAGCAGAACAACTTGTTCCAATGAAAGACGTCGAAATTGTTGCATTACCAACCGAGATGGAATTACACGAAATGCCACTACCAGAGGTGACACCTACTGCTGTTCTGCTTTTGGAAGAGATAATTTGCGATGACAATCCTGTTAAAGAATTAAAAAATCGTTGGCCGAATACACCTGTCCTATCAACAATAGATGTTGAAGGAGCAGAGAAGATATCTATTGAAGATCTTACAATAAACGCTATACAAGACAGACTTAGGTCGATAGACAGGAAGCAAGGTGCTAGTGAGGTTTTACGCAGGCTCAGGAATGAAGAGAACTCACAAGTGTTAATCGTCTGTCATGACAATCCTGACCCAGATGCTTTGGCAAGTGCTTTAGCAATGAAACATTTGTGTGATTCTCTTGGCCATACCTCGACGATAATACATGGTGGGATGATTGAACATCAACAGAACCGAGCCATGGTAAAGTTGCTAAAAATGGAGTTACGTAAACTGATTCTGGACTGGGAGGTCGAAGACTTATTGAAACAGTCAGACATTGTAATCTGTGTTGACTTTAGTCATCCNGGGGCTAATAACATATTACCAGAAACCTGTGTACCACATATTGTAATCGACCATCACACCACGGACCAAAGACCTGCAGGAGACGTTATTCTTGTACGTTCTGAGTTCGCAGCCACATCATCGTTGATAGCTTCCGTGCTAATGAATTCTGATATTGAAATGAATTCTGAAATTGCGACAGCACTTGCCTTTGGAATAAGGACTGACACACTTGGTTTCACCCGTTCGTTCAACGCAGTTGACCTCAGGGCACTCTCATGGCTCGGAGCGTGGATTGATTGGGAGTTGATGAGATCTTTTGAGAGCCCGCCAAGAAGCCAAGAAGTTCTATCCATTTTCAAGCAAGCATTAGCAGATGCGGAATTTGAGGATGGTTTGATGTTGGTACCAATTTCAAAAATGGCAGATAGGGATGCGCTATCGCAGGTTGCAGATTTCCTTTTACCAACTGAAGGAGTTAATGTTGTGGTTGCATTTGGGGTTAGAATGTCAAAAGTTATACTATCTGCGCGATCAAGAAATGATTCTATTCACATTGGAAAGATGTTGTCTAAAACATTTGAANAAGGNAGTGCAGGTGGTCACAAAGCGCTTGCAGGAGGNCAGATTCCNTTTGATGAATTNGGTGTTGACTGCGAGATTCAAGCAATGGATTCTGTATCGACTATTCTCAAGGACACATTTGGAGGGATTAAATGAATGCACCTGTTGTAGATGTAGACGCTAACTTGAGATTATTGGGTACTGCCCATGTAGCAACTGCTTCAGTAAACGCTGTAAAGCAAAATATTGAGGAATGGCAACCTGACATTGTCGCAGTTGANTTATGCNAAAGCCGCCATGATGCNCTNACTCANGAAAGGCGATTGGACAAAGAAGGACTTCTAAAAGTGATTAAAGAAGGCAAGGCTCCTATGGTTTTGCTTCAATCTTTGCTCGCCGCCGAGCAAAGAAAACTTGGATTGGATGAAGGTCAACAACCTGGCGCTGAATTACTTGCTGCTGTTCAGNCGGCACAGGAATACGATCTCAAAGTTGAATTNGTAGATAGGGATATCCAAACGACTTTGCGCAGGGCTTGGAAAAAAATGAGTCTGAAAGAAAAATTAGGACTTATGTGGGCACTACTCGCAGAGGAGGACANTGACGAAGAGCTTGATTTGGACAAAATGCTCGAAGATAAGGACCTGCTTACAAGCCTCATGGAAGAATTAAGAGAAGTTTCGCCAGGCGCTGGTTCTGTGCTNATTGATGAGAGAGACGAATTCATTGCCAGNAAAATATCAGCNATTAGAGGAAATGGGAAAGTTCTGGCTGTTCTGGGTGCAGGTCACCTTGACGGTGTGTCCAAACTATTGAGGGATAATGTACAACCTGACGAACAAAAAATCTCAGATTTATCAACCATACCAAAAGGTGGAAGACTGCTAAAAACCATATCCTATGGCATCCCAATCGCCCTCATAGGCTTACTTANTTGGTTCGCTTACAATGGTGATTTAGCGTCCATAAAAGAAAACNGCGCATACTGGTTTGCAGGCAATTTTATCGGCGCTGCTCTCTTTTGCATGCTGGCAGGAGGTCACCCTATAGCGATCCTTGTCGCTGCATTGGCATCTCCAATAACCTCGCTTAATCCTGCACTCGCAGCGGGTTGGTTTGCTGGTTANGCTCAAATGAAGGTAAAGGAGCCAACTGGAGAGGATTTGACAGAATTTTTGAAATTAGATTCGGCTAAACTGTTCTGGACAAATCGTGCAGGACGAATCTTGTTAGTGACGGCCCTTACTAATCTTGGCTCAATGGCTGGCGCTTGGATTTCTATGGGCTTAATCGCCGCTGGGATATGAGCCGCAAACATCAATGCTTATCTGTTTGATTTCTATACAANCATTATGAAGACGGTCATNATAACTGGAGCGAATCGTGGGATTGGCTTAGAGTTGACAAAGCAATTCCTGCGACAAAATAGTAAGGTTCACGCTACCTACCGCGAAGAATTTGAAAATTTATCTAAAATTGAAAATGATAATTTAATTCTGCATAAATTGGACGTTAGGAATGCCGATGAAATAGACGAATTAGTAAGTTCANTAGATGGTGGAGTTGATGTTTTGATCAACAATGCGGGCATTGCGGACGGAAGATGGCAATCAATATCCGAAATCGATATGGCCCAAGCATTGGAAGTGATTAATGTAAATTCTATAGCACCAGTTCGGGTCACGCAAAAATTCCAAAATAAGATGAAACAGGGCTCTACAATTGTGATGATGAGCAGTTTAATGGGCTCAATAAGTGATTGCCACAGTGGTCGCTCTTACGCATATAGAGCCTCTAAAACAGCATTGAATATGTTTTCGATAGCGATGAAAAATGAGCTTCTAGATCAAGATATTTCGATTCTAATAATACACCCCGGATGGGTTGAAACCGACATGGGTGGCCCAAATGCACCACTTTCGGTTTCTGAAAGTGTTAAAGGAATTATACAGAGGATAGAAGAGCAAAACATCGGTCAAAGCGGNCGTTATGTGCAATATGATGGCACACCTATAGAGTGGTAAAATCAAAGTGACTCTATTACCATAGCAATGCCTTGACCGCCACCGATACAAGCGGTTGCAACTCCATACTTTCCACCACACCTCTGNAGTTCATGTGCTAGAGTTAGAACTAATCTTGTTCCAGTCGCTGCGAGAGGATGTCCAAGTCCAACTGCTCCGCCATTGACATTTACCTTCTCGACATCCAGGCCAAGGTCCTTGACACAAGCAACCGCTTGACCTGCGAATGCTTCATTGATTTCCCAGCGGTCAATATCATCGATAGATAGTCCTGCTTTCTCCAAGGCCAAACGGCTACTTGGAACCGGCCCATAAGCCATGATTGCAGGCTCTAATCCAACAATCCCCCAAGATACTATTCTAGCCAGAGGTTTGTCACCGTCTGCCTTGGCCTTGGAAGCGGACTTAATGACAACAGCAGCCGCTCCATCAACNACACCGCTTGCATTTCCTGCAGTAACTAGGCTGTCAGGGCCGAATGCTGTTCTGAGTTCAGCTAATGATTCGGGGGTGCTATCCAAAACAACGTGATCTTCATCCTTGTAAGTGACTTCGTTAACNGGCACAACCTCTTGCTCCCAAATTCCCTCTGCNATTGACTTTGCGGTTCGGGAATGCGACAATGCAGCAAACTCATCGGTTTCTTCTCGAGTTACCCCTTTACGTTTACAGATTTCGTCGCTGGTTTGTGCCATAAATGAGCCACACATGCCATCAAGTAGGTTAGTAAACAGATAATCTTCCATGTCTTTTTCCAGTTCAGTACCCGTGCGAGGAGGTCTTGCTAGCTTGTAGGTATCACGCATCCCACGCAAAACATGTGGAGCTTGCGATAAGTTTTCCATTCCACCTGCAACAACTGTCTCTGCCTCATTTAGCATAATCATCTGAGCCCCTGTCACAATGGACTGAACTCCACTNCCACAAATTCGTGATAGAGTAAGCATTGGCACTTCTTGTGGTATATCAGCACCCAAGCCTGCATGCCTTGCACCAAAGATTGCTTGGTCGCAGGTTTGCAGAGCATATCCCATTACTACATGGTCTACATCCCCAGGTGATGTACCGGTCTTTTCTAAAGCACCTTTGATTGCAATTTCACCCAATTTCAGTGCACTAACATCCTTGAGAAGNCCACCCGGTTGGCCGTCTCCTCGCTTTCCACCTTGCCATTCACAAAATGGTGTCCTTGCTCCGCCNACAATCACTACTTCTTCTGCCATGACNCTGCGAATGTAAACTGCCTAATCATATTCACGCTAAACCAATCAAACCTAAACCACCCAACATTAGTAATATTGGTATTGCAAGGTATTCAAACCCAGANCTTGAACTGCCGAGGTTAGATAATTCAGTTCCACGAGCAATAACACATTTTACACCCGGTGCATCTTCATTGCCCCATACCTCGAGGATACTGTTACCTAGACTGCCGTCCAGACCCTCTGCTTGTAGTGCCTCAGAAGGTCTTGACTTGGTTTGCCCTAGAACATAAACCGGATTACCTAGCCGAAGCCCGTACAAAGTCCAACGATGTTTTTTNACTCTGGCACCGCCNAGTAANCCCGCTACTGCTTGTGACATAATTTGCTTCCCAAGTGTTTGTGCAAATGCTCCATCCCATCTTTTCAAATATTGACCATATTCAGTTCTCTTGAACGACCCAGCATTTACCCTTATACCACCAGTTCCGTCATGGAGAATGAAAGGACATCCGCCTTGGTCGGAACGGATTGTAACCCAGTGGCACTCTTCTCTAGTACCATTATCTGTCTTCACTGTCCTACATTGATACTGCTCATAGGTCCAATGATATCCAACCATATTTCCTACCGTCATGTTCTGATTGCCGTCAACTACGACGGTCAAACAGCCTTCATTAACAGGTCGAACTTGACCAACCAACTCCGGGTTTCCAACCGGTGCAGACCGTACTAATGATGTGGGTGTGTCCAGCATTTGGCTCAGCATCTTTGACCTAAAATATCCAAACAGGGTTAGAATTAATCCAATCGCAGCAATGATTCCCGGAATCATAATTCCACCCTCATAGGTAGATTCCGCCATAATTGATCCTGAGCCGACTAAAATACATGCAACGGATGTAATTGAGTATACACTGTAAAGAGTCATTGTTGCTGGTGTAGGGGTTCCTACTTTTACCGGATGTTCAGGCAATGGAGAACCATCACCATGTGGTCCGTATCTGTTTGAATTGTCCCAAGTCATCGGACCAGGCGCAGGGAGAATCCAATCATTTGGATCGGTAGTAGGAACGTACGAAGTTTGCTGCATCCACCAACTATCTATGGTGAGGCCACTGGATTCTGCTTTTGCTTGCAAGACTTCGGGATCTATCGCATTTTTTCTTACCTTGTGAAGAGCACCTTCCAAAGAACCAGGAGACGATATAGCCATCACAAATAATCCAATACCTGCCATTATCAGAGCAGGGGTCTCGCTAATAGCGGCCGCAAAACCAATCAGAGTTATGATTAGACCAACAACCCAAATTAACCAACCTATCCAGTGATATGGGAAATTTACTTTGAAAGTCCCTCCGTTGAGGTCCAATTCTTGAATGTTCATCGGTTACTCCATAGGTACTCGGATGATGAATGTTCTCTATGACATACTGGAGGGTTTGTGATCCCAAATCGCCCAAGTTCCAGTACCAGTTGCAATTATTCGATTTGATTCAGTGGTAATCTTACCCTCAAGGTGGGCTACATTCTTTCCGCGCTTTACCACGATTCCGTTTGCTGATATTTTTTCACCGGGCCTAGCAGCTGATATGAAGGATATACTCAACTGCGTCGTAGCACACCATTCTTGTTTGGGAAGAACTGATACGAGGGCGCCACCTAAAGCCATATCCAACATCATAGTATACAGGCCACCATGAGCGACCCCCCCTTTGTTACAATGCTTGGATTGTACTTCTAACCAAACAGACGATTTCCCATTACCCCAGTCACCCCTTTGAATGCCGATATCAACGGCCATGTCTGAGAGGTCACCAGGCTCTGACAAGTCTACCATCAGATAACCCCCACTACTTTTATCAGGATTCTTTTACGCCTCTGTCCATCAAATTCTGCATAGTGAATTTGCTCCCAATTACCCAAGTGAAGTTTGCCATTCCTAACAGGCATCGTCACTTGTTGACCAAGCAATTGCCGCTTTAGGTGAGCATCTCCATTATCTTCACCCGTTCGATGATGATGATATTCTTCACCACCCTTACCTTCAACACCATGAAACGGAGCTACTTTCTCCAACCACATCATAATATCATGATGTAATCCGTACTCGAGGTCATTTACATAACAAGAAGCCGTTATGTGCATTGGATTAACAAGCACCAACCCGTCCCTAATTCCGCTTTCTGAGATTACTTTTTGCACATCCCTAGTAATGCACAATATGTCGTATCGCTTTTCTGTGTTCACCCAGATTTCCTCTACGTAGGTAGCGGCCTGTCCGGTGATTAATTCACCCATTCAAACACCGTTAACCAAACAATTTAGAGTCGTCTAAGCCATTATTAGATACCATCAATGGAATAGCAACTATCAGTCCGCAGATGCCATTACATACAATAGTGAAAACTGCACCTACTCCCATCACTGCACCGTTCAGAGCCTCCAGTTCTTCTCGCTCTTCATCATCCATATTTTCTTCCTCTGCAATATCGTCTAGCATGTCTGGAACTAATGTTAGAGACACCATCCCGATAATAGCACTTGCAACAATCATTGCAAGACAGATATGAATACCTTTTTTCTTGTATTGTGTCATCATTATACCACCTGCAATTAGACCTCCGTTAATTCCAAGATTCAATATTGACATTGCCACGAAGAATCCTCCAAGTGCAAGCGTGGTGCCAATAGTAAATACTTCACCAATAATCATCAAAACTGAGAAAATAATGACTAGTATACCAACTACGTTAGAGGCCGAGGAGGGCTGCTCGATTATGATTACATTCTGCGGGAGGCCCGTGGTTGGATCAATTACAATCGACTGAGGGGAGCCCGTTAGTTGATTATCATTTACTCCGATTGATATTGGCTCTGGAGCATCGTTAGACTGGTTATCGTCTGGTTGCATATCTAATGCGAGAAGGCAGTAGTCATTAGTAGTTACGAGAGATAACTAGCCTCAATAACAGAAAGCCCGTGGGCGGTTCATGGCAGATGTCCTTCTTGTGTACAAGAAGAATTTCGAAGAGGTTCATGATGAATCCTTGCAATCGGTGAAAAATGTGCTTGCTTCACAATCTAGCAAAATAAGGGTAGACATCAGGGCGAGAGAGCAAGTAAGACGAGCAGACTTTATTGGACGTGACCTTGTTATTGTTCTTGGAGGGGATGGTACATTGACATCTATTTCACACAATATTGATTCGAATACACCCGTGATGGGGGTCAACTCACATCCAAAACATGGGGACCCGAATGGTTCTGTTGGTTTTTACATGGACAGCGACATAGAAACTTTCAGCAAAGATTTGCAAGCAGCATTGGATGGTAAAGCAATTGTGAATAAATTACCAAGATTGCAAGCTACGATTGAAACAACCAGCGGCAACAAAATAAGAAGCGACCCAGCAATGAATGATTTATTGGTTGCTAATACTCACCAATATGCTCCCTCGAAGTACCACCTTAGAAGAGGTGGAATAGATATCAAACAGCAATCGAGCGGGCTTTTATTCTCCACATGGCTTGGCCAAGGCGCATGGTTTAACCAAATAGCTAGAAAGTCGAATTTGGGTAGTGCAGAGCAATCACAAACCCACTACCTTGTAATTGCACGTGACATAGATCCTGCAATTAGTGATCAAACCTACATCGCATGGACATCTGAATCTACAGTTATTACAAGTGACATGCATCGCGGTTATGTTGTGCCTGATGGTTGGGATGAATACCAGTTTAATCGTGGAGCTACAGTCACCGTCGACCTTTCAGGACCAGCCCTGAAACTCCTAACATTCAGAAAATCAATGAATGAAATATTTGCGATGGAATAGTTCATTTGATAGACCAATCAGGGTAATTTGATGGCTGATGAAAAGTACGAACTAATAAGACAAAGTGTTCTTGAGGCCCCTATTGTCTTGAAAGGTGAATATGCCTATTTTATCCATCCACTTTCTGATGGAGTTCCCAAGCAGTCAGCAGAACTTCTTAGAGCAGCATCTGACCTAATTTTCGACCGAGTAGATTGGAATAAAATCGACTTCATCCTAGGTGTAGAAGCCATGGGCATTCCACTAGCGACTGCACTAAGTTTGGAGTCAAACAAACCTCTAGTCATCGGCCGGAAGAGGAGCTATGGTTTACCAGGAGAAACGAAAGTGAATCAGTCTACTGGATACTCAAAAGGAGAAATATACCTGAATGACATCAAAAAGGGCGATAATGTGTTAGTCGTAGATGATGTTGTTTCAACTGGCGGTACTTTGCTACCTATCTTAAAAGCGATAGACAGCATTCAGGCAAAGGTTGCTGACTGTTGGATTATTTTCGAAAAAGGATCAGGGATAGAATACATTAGAACATGCGGTGAATGGCCAATCAATAGCTTAGTTAGAATTGAAATGGTTGAAAACAAGGTTACGCTATTAGATTGAAGTGTAAAAAGTAAACCGTTGTCGATAAAAAAAAGTGGAAACGAGGGACCGAGGCCCCCCGCTTCCGGGTTTTTCTTAGGAGGTGATCCATCTGCAGGTTCCCCTACAGATACCTTGTTACGACTTAAC